>NZ_BAAKJE010000083.1:0-37799 GCF_059704565.1 Massilia sp. NBRC 108631 | reverse complement strand
TCGAATTCTGGAGCGGGAGAAGAGTCTCGAACTCTCGACCTCAACCTTGGCAAGGTTGCGCTCTACCAACTGAGCTACTCCCGCAGAAGGCAAGATTATGACAGAAAGGTTTCCTCTTGACCAGAGTAGCGGCCTATATAATTGCTCGGATTGAAAAAAGGATATCAATGGATGCAATAGAAACAGTCCTGGCCATGCTGCTGGCCGTGGTCGGCAGCGCCTACCTGGTGCGCCTGCTGCCGGTGGCCGTGCCGCTGCCGCTGATGCAGATCGCACTCGGCTTCATCGTCGCCGCGTTCTCGCGCCACGGCATCGCCCTCGATCCCGAGTTCTTTTTCCTGCTGTTCCTGCCGCCGCTGCTGTTCCTGGACGGCTGGCGCATTCCCAAGAGCGGCCTGCTGCGCGACCGCGGCGTGATCTTGCAGCTGGCGCTGGGCCTGGTGGTGTTTACCGTGCTGGGCATGGGGCTGCTGATCCATTGGATGATACCGGCCATGCCGCTGCCGGTGGCGTTCGCGCTGGCGGCCATCGTCTCGCCCACCGATCCCATCGCCGTTTCCGCCATCGCCTCCCGCACACCCATCCCCAAGCGCCTGATGCACATCCTCGAAGGCGAGTCCCTGCTGAACGACGCCAGCGGGCTGGTGTGCTTCCGTTTCGCCGTGGCGGCCGCGCTGACCGGCACCTTCTCGCTCACCAGCGCCACCCTCACCTTCCTGTGGCTGGTGGCCGGCGGTGTCGCCATGGGCGTGGGCGTGACGCTGCTGATCACGCTCACGCAGCGCTGGCTCACGCGCCACTTCGGCGAGCCGGCCGGCTCGCCCATCCTGGTCAACCTGCTGATGCCGTTCGGCGCCTACCTGCTGGCCGAGCACCTGCACGCGTCCGGCATTTTGGCGGCGGTCGCGGCCGGCGTCACCATGAGCTACGTGGAACTGGGCGGCCACGCCCTGGCGGCCACCCGCATCCAGCGCTCGGCGGTATGGGACACGGTGCAGTTCTCGCTGAACGGCGTGATGTTCGTGCTGCTGGGCGAACAGCTGCCCAGCATACTGAAAGGCGCGCGCACCTCGCTGGCGGAAGTGGGCCACGCCAACCCGTGGTGGCTGGTGCTGTACGCCTTCTCCATCGCCTTCGGCCTGATGGCGCTGCGTTTTGCCTGGGTCTGGGCCGCGCTCAGGCTTACGCTGTACCGCAAGAGCCGCATGGGCCAGGACGCGGCGCCGCCGCACTGGCGCCTGCTGCTGGCCACCTCCCTGGCCGGCGCGCGCGGCGCCATCACGCTGGCCGGCGTGATGACGCTGCCGCTGGTCATGGCCGACGGCAAACCCTTCCCGGCGCGCGACCTCACCATTTTCCTGGCCAGCGCGGTGATCCTGCTGTCGCTGCTGGCGGCCAGCATCGGCCTGCCGCGCATCCTGTCCGGGATCGACTTCCCGGAAGAGTCGGAGGAGAGCCAGGAGGAGGACCGCGCGCGCGAAGTGGCGGCCAATGCGGCCATTGCCGCCATCGAGAAAGCCCAGATCGAGCTGATGTCCACCAGCATGGACGCGGACCTGTACCCGCAAGCCGCCAGCCGCGTGATCGCGCTGTACAAGCACAGGCTGGTGGAACACACGGAAGTGGACGAGGCGCGCCAGTTCCGCAAGCTGGACGCGGCCGAGAAGGCGCTGCGCATGTCGGCCCTGCAGGCCGAACGCAAGGCCATCTTCAACCTGGCGCGCAACGGCCACATCTCGGACGAGATCTCGCGCAAGCTGGTGCGCGAGATCGACCTGAGCGAAACCCGCTTCCGCTAGCCCACCGGCCCGTATGCACACCCGTACACACAACCGCCGCGCCGCCTACGCCCTGTGCGCCGCCTGGCTGCTGTTCTGGAGCATGATGGTGCTGACCGCCGTGCAGGACGCGCTGCGCGACGGCGAGCGGGCCGTCTGGAAGCCGATGCTGTGGGAACTGTCGTCGGCGCTGGTGGCCACCCTGCTGATGCTGGCGCAGCGCCTGCATACGCGGCGCTACGACCACCTGCTGGGCACTCCGCTGCGCTGGTTCGGCGTGCAATTGCTGTGGGCGCCGGTGTACTGGCTTTGCTTCGTGCCGCTGGCCTTCGGCATCCGCCACGGCGTGTACGCGCTGGCTGGCGACCGCTATACGCACGAGGCATGGCCGCAGGTGTTCGTGTACGAGGACGTGAAGATCACCGTGTTCTTCGGCTTGTTCGTGCTGATCCAGTTCGGCCTGCTGTCCTATCGCGCGCTGCTGGAGGAGCGCGTACGGGCGGCGCAAGCGCACACCCTGCTGCGGCAGGCGCAATTGCAGCAGCTCACGCAGCAGATGCAGCCGCATTTCCTGTTCAATGCGCTCAATACCATTTCGTCGCTGATGCACACCGACGTGGCGCGCGCCGACGCCACCCTGATGCAGCTGGCCGACGTGCTGCGCGCCACGCTGGACCACTCGGGCCAGCAGCAGGCGCCGCTGGCCACCGAACTGCGCCTGCTGCGCGGCTATGCACAGCTGATGAGCGCGCGCTTCGAGGACCGGGTGCGCATCGGCTGGGATATCGACGAATCGCTGCTGGGCTGCCAGGTGCCGCTGATGAGCATGCAACCGCTGCTGGAGAACGTGTTCAAGCACACTGTCGAACAGCGCCGCCAGCCTACCGCCGTCGCCATCAGCGCCCGGCGCGACGGCGCCGAGCTGGTGCTGCGCATCGACGACGACGGCGGCATCCTGCGCCATGCGGCCGGCGACAGTGCCATGCCTGCCGCAGATGGCCGCGCACCCGGCAGAAACGGCAGCGGCGGCAACCACGCGGACAGCGGCGCGGCTGCGGGCGAAGGGATCGGGCTGCGCAATCTGCGCGAGCGGCTGGCGGTGCTGCATGGCGGTGCGGGCTCGCTGCGGCTGGTGCAACTGGCACCTGCGGGCGTGCGCGCCGAAGTGAGGCTGCCATGCGGGTGCTGATCGTCGACGACGAACGCCCGGCGCGCGACAAGCTGCGCTGCCTGCTGGCGCAGGAAGCGGACATCACCGCCATCGACGAAGCGCGCGACGGCGTGGAGGCACTGGAACGGGGCGCCGTGTTCGCGCCGGACGCCATCTTCCTCGACATCCGGATGCCCGAAGTGGGCGGCTTCGACGTGGCCGCCTCGCTGCCCGAGCCCGCCCCGCTGCTGGTGTTTGTCACCGCCTATGACGAGTACGCGGTGCGCGCTTTCGACGCCAACGCCATCGACTACCTGCTCAAGCCCTACGACCAGCCCCGCCTGCAGCGCGCCCTGCAGCGCCTGCGCGACCGCCTCGCCGGCCAGCGCGCCGTGCCGGTCCTGCCGGTGCTGCCGGTGCTGCCGGTACGCCAGCTACTGATCCCCGAGCGCGGCGCCACGCGCATCGTCAAGGTGGACGATATCGCCTGGATCGAAACCGCCGACAACTACGTTATCCTGCACACGTCCGCCGGCGCCCCGCTGCTGCGCCAGACCTTGGCGGGACTGCTGGACAAGCTCGGCCCCGCCTTCCAGCGCTGCCACCGCCGCGCCGCCGTGCGCCTGGCCGGCGTCGCCGCCATCGAAGTGGATGACAAGGGCGACGGCGAACTGCTGCTGCAAGGCGGCGCCCGCGCGCCCCTCAGCCGCCAGTACCGCCCTGCCCTGCTGGCACGCCTCGCCGCCTCGGAGCAAGGCGCGCTGGCGCCGCAGGGCGTCAGAACATATACGTCATGCTGAAGCGGATGGTACGGCCGAACAGCGGCCGGGCCACACCCCGGTTGCGCGTGCCGTCCGGCGACAGCAGGTCGTTGAACAGCGGATCGCCTTCGGTGAAAGAGAGCTGGTTGGTCAGGTTGGCCACATGCAGATGTGCCTTCCAGCGCTCGCTCAGCTGGTACTGCGCGCCGGCGTTGACGATGTGGTAGGCCGGATACAGCGTCACGTTGCTGTCGGTCGCCTCCGAAAAGCGCGAGCCGTAGTACTGGACTTGCGCATACAGGCTCAGTGGAATGTCGGTCAGCGGCTTCAGGTCGTACGAAGGCATGAAGTTGACCATCACTTTCGGCAGGCGGCGCGGACGGCGGCCGTCTTCGCTGATCTGCACATAGTGGTAGCCGCTGATCACGCCCTGCGCGTTCTTGTCCTCCTGGGTGATGGTGTAGGTGGCGCCGGTGACCTTGGGCTGCTGCAGCACCACGTTGCCCTTCAGCTCCAGGCCATCGACCGCAGCCGGGCGCCAGCTCAGCTCCACCTCGGCGCCGATGTTGCGCACGCCGCGCTTGTACAGCTGCGCCACCTCGGGGCAGGAGTTGATCTGGGTCACACCGCCCTGCGTTGCACAGCTGGCCGAGGCGATGTCGCGGTAGATATTGACTGAGCTGCGCGGCGAGAAGTTGTTGTAGAACGCCGCCACCGAGGCGCCGAAGCCGCGCGTCAGGTAACGCAGGCCCATCTCGTATTGCCGGATGCTCTCGACCGCATCGATCTCCACGGTCTTGCCGTTGACCACCGTGGCTGCGGCGGTGCTCAGGTCATTCAAGTCCTGCAGGCTGGGCAGGCGGAACGACTTCGACGCCAGTCCGTACACGGCGAACGCCTTGCTGAAGCTGTAGTTGGCGCCCACCGACCAGCCCAGGCCATGGTAGGTCTTGTTCAGCGTATGCGGATCGCCCGGCAGGCTGATTTCGTTGTCGGCCGTGGTGTCCTGGGTGGAGCCGGCCACCACGCTGGACGGCGTCAGGTCGGTGCTGACGTTGCGGTCGCGCCGCGATACCCCGGCCTTCAAGTCCTGCCAGCGCACGCCGACGTCCATTTTCAGCCTGTTGCCCATGGTTTCCCAGTGGTCGAGCAGGTAGGCCGCGTTGCCGTCGCCGTGGATCTGGCTGACGAAACCGAACCAGCCTGGCAGGATCGCGCTGCCGGAAGTCAAGCTGGGGCCCACCTGCCGGCCCTGCGCATCGACCACGACCAGGTCCACCGGCCGCGACTGCGCCGTCACGTCGGTGACCAGCAGGCCGGCCTGGAAGTTGGGCGCATAACTGTAGCGGCTCTTGTAGAGGCCGAAGGTCACGTCGTGCGAGCCCTTGAGCTCAAACGACTTCTGCGTTTTCAGGTCGAGCGAGGTGCTGGCGGCATCCACGTCGGCAATGAAGGGCACCTGGAAGTTCAAGTTGACCGAGCCCGGCACGGCGGAGCCGTCGTTCAGGTAGCGCCCCGCCACGCCGGCCGCCTTGGCGTATTTCTTGACGAAGTCCTCGCGGCTGATGTTGGCGAACGCGGCGCAGGCGTTGCCGGCTGGGACGTTGAAGTAACCGATCAACTTGGCGTTGTTCAGGTTGCAGCCCAGCGCGGCGCCGTGCGCCGGCGAGATCACGTCGTTCTGGAAGCGGGCGTTGAGGAAATTGGTGGCGCTTGCCGTGTCATTGCCTGTGAAGACGGCGTTGAAGCCGCTGCTGCCGGCGGTATGGCGCAGCCCTGCCGACAGCTTCCAGCCGTCCGCGAACTCCTGCGAGCCGCTCAAGGTGAACATCTTGAAGTTCGGATGGATGCCGTCGGCCTGGTCGATGGTGCGGGTGCCGTACTCGCCCAGCATGTTGAACCGGCGGTTGTACGGCGAGGCGGTGGTGCCATGCGCGAAATCGATGCCCAGCGGCTGTATCGTGTCCTGGTCGATTTTGGTCGGGTTGGCCGGCGTGCCCGGGTTGCTGAAGCGCGGCACCGAGATCGGCAGGTTCTGGAAGAAGGCGGTGCGGTCGTTGATCAGCAGCGCGTCGACGCGGGCGGTGGTCTTGCGGTCGTCGCTGGTGTAGACCAGGTTGCCCCGCACCTGGCCGCCGCGGTCGGCGGTGTAGCCGGTGTCGCGCACGCCGTCGCTGCGGCGGTAGAAGCCACCCACGGCCCCGGTCAGGTTGGCGCCGAGCGGGCCGGAAATGAAGGCGTCCTGGCGCAGAAAGCCGTAGTCCGCGTATTCCGCCTTGTAGCCGCCGGCCAGGCGGTCGCCGCCGGTGCGCGTCACATGGTTGACGGTGGCGCCCAGGCCGTTCGAATACAGGATGCCGCCCGGGCCGCCCTTCACCACTTCCACGCTCTCGGTCATCAGGTCGTCGCGCACGAAGACGTCATTGTTCATGAACGGCGCCTCGGGTTCCTCGTAGGCCGGCAGGCCGTCCACCAGCTGCGGCGCATAGCGGAAGCCGCCGGTAACGGGCAGGCCGCGCACGGTGATGTTGTTGCTGGCCTCGCCGGCGCTGCTGCCCTCGGAGTAGATGCCCGGGAAGTTGGCCAGCAGGTCGGCCGTGCTCATGGGCGCCAGGCGCTGGATTTCTTCGCTGCCCAGCGTATTGATCGAGAAGGTGGCGTTCTTCTTGGTGGTGGTCTTGGTCACCCCGGTGACGATGACCACCGTGGATGGATCGGCGCCGGCCCCGTCGGCGGGCGCCTGCGCGGCGGCAGGGGCGGCAGGCGACGCCGTGCCGGCGCTGCCCTGCTGCTGCGCAAACACCAGCGCCGGCGCCAGGCAGATGGCCAGTGCCGCAGAGCGGCTGATGTAGCGGGTGATCGAATAGTTCATGCTGCGTCTCCTTTTATGATTATCAGGCCGCTTGGGACGGCCCGGCGATTTTCGTGTTGTCCAACGTTGTCATGCCAGCTACGGTGATTCATTCGCCGATCAGCACCTCCTTCAGGCGCGGCATGTCCGCGCCGCGCCGGGAACAGGTGATGGCCGCCGCCGAACCGGCGAAAGTGAGCGCGGCCCGCAACTGCGCCGCATCCATGCCTTGCAGCGCGGCACGCGTGAGCAAGCCATGCCGTGACAGATGGGACAGCAGCGCAGCCTGGAAGGTATCGCCGGCGCCCACCGTATCGGCCACCTCGACCTGCGGCGCCGGCAGTTCGAACGGCGCCAGCGCCGCCGTCGCCGCCAGCACGCCGCGGCCGCCGCGCGTGACCACCACCAGCGCCACGCCGGCCCGCAACGCAATGGCGATGAATTCTTGCGGCGCCAGTTCCGGATAGAGAAGATGCAAATCCTCGTCGCTGATCTTCAGCAGATCGGTGCGCGGCAGCATCCACGCCACCGCCCGGGTCCAGGCCTCTCGCTCGGGCTGTATCGTCAGGCGCACGTTGGGATCGAAGGCAATCAGGCTGCGCCCATGCCGCTGCGAGACCAGTGCCCGCAAGGCGCTGCAGACCGGCTCGACCACCATGCAGTACGATCCGACGTGGATGGCGGCGGCATCGGCCGGCACCCGCGCCAGGTCGGACAGCGCCACCGCCCGTTCGGCCGTCGCCGTGCCGTACAGCGCATAACTTGGCACCCCCGCCTGGTCCAGATCGATGGTGACCAGGGCGGTTGACGCGGGCGGTCTCGGGGCGCAGGACAGATCGACGCCTTCACTCTCCAGCGTGCTGGCCAGCTTGCGGCCGAACATATCGGCCGACAGGCCGCCGAAGAACATCGGACGCAGGCCCAGCCGCGCCAGGCCGATCGCCAGGTTGAACGGCGAACCGCCGACACGCGCCGACAGCGCGTAGCCGCCGGCCGTGTCGCCGTCGTTGAACAGGTCGAACAGTGCTTCTCCGCACACGATAATCATGCTACCTCCGGTAAGCCCGCCGCATCGGCGGCTGCATTGGTTGCCGGCGCGCCCGCCTCGATGCGGCGCCCGTCCTGGTCGAACACATGGAGCCGCCCGATCGCCGGACTGACGCGCCAGCGCGCCCCAGCGGCCGGCGGCAGGTCCTGCACAACCACCATCAGCGGCTTGTCCAGCCCAGCGACCGCCAGGTGCACATACGACTCCGCACCGAGCCGCTCGACCAGCAGCACCTGCCCGTCGATGACACCGTCCGGATCGGGCTGCAGATGCTCGGGACGAATGCCGATGGTCAGCTTTGCCGGCGCGCCGGCCGGCGCCTGCCATGCCAGCGCGGCGTTCCCCAGCCACAAGCGGCCCGCCGGGTCCAGCGTGCCGGGCGCCAGGTTCATCTTGGGGCTGCCGATAAAGCCGGCCACGAACACGTTGGCCGGCCGGTCGTACAGGTGCATGGGCGCGCCGATCTGCTGCACACCCGCCGGCCCCAGCACCACGATGCGGTCCGCCAGCGTCATGGCTTCAACCTGGTCGTGCGTGACGTAGACCATGGTGGCGCCTAGCTGGCGGTGCAGCCGCGCGATTTCCACCCGCATGTCGGCGCGCAATGCGGCGTCCAGGTTGGAGAGCGGCTCGTCAAACAGGAAGGCGCGCGGCTTGCGCACGATGGCGCGGCCGATGGCCACCCGCTGCCGCTGCCCGCCCGACAGCTGCGGCGGCCGGCGCTCGAGCAGATGCTCCATTTGCAGCATCTTTGCCACCGCCTGCACCGAGGCTTTGATCTCCGCCTTGGAAACGCGCGCCAGCTTCAAGCCGAAGGCGATGTTGTCGAACACCGTCATATGCGCATACAAGGCGTAACTCTGGAACACCATGGCCAGGCCGCGCCTGGCTGGCGGCGTCTGGTTGACGCACTGGCCGGCGATGCTGATCTCGCCCGCGCTGATCTCCTCGAGCCCGGCAATCATGCGCAGCAGCGTCGACTTGCCGCAGCCGGACGGTCCGACCAGGACCACGAACTCGCCGTCTCCGATGGTGAAGCCGACGTCGCGCAAAATATAGTGCGCCTCTTTGCCAGGGTACGTCTTGCCGACGCCCTGCAATGCTATGGATGCCATCTCAGTTTCCTTTTTCCGCTGGGCCCATGGCCCAGACCTTGAGCACAACGACGCGGTCGCCGGCTGCGGCCAGCAGTTCCAGTCCGTCGGCGTCCGCGCGCGCCGGATAAATCCGGCTGGTCAGGCTCTTGCGTTCGTTGACATACGCCTCGACCATCGACCGGTCGAGAAATATCCGCATGCGCAGCGCTTCGTCCTGCAGATCCAGCGCCCCGCCCTGGATGCCGTACGCCTGCCCGCTCGCGCTGCGCGTGCGGTCGATCTCCAGCCGGCCGCGCGCGGTGTCCAGGTACAGCTCGGTCGCTTCGGCGCGGCCCGGCGCCACCCGCAGGCTCATGCCGCGCTTGCCCGCCTCGGAGGACGGCGCCAGCTCAAGCTCGACTTCCAGCGCATCGCCGCGAATGGCCGCAAGTGCGGCGGCGGCCTCGGCCACACTGGCGTTGCGCAAGTCGAGCAACTGCCGGCGGCGCAGGGCGGCCAGCTCGCTGATCGGCGCAATCCGCAGTTCGCCGTCGGCGCCCAGCGACAACGTAACCGGCAGGCCGCCGTTGTGCGCCCAGCCGGCGTCCCATTCATCCTGCAGCGTGCGCTCGCCCTGGGCGATGGAGAACACGATGCTGCGCCCGGTCTTCGGATCGACGAAGCCGCTCGGGCCCGAAAAATGGCCCTGGCCCACATCGAAGGTACGCGGCTGCTCCAGGTCCGGCGTGAAGCGCGCGTTTTTCGCATCGAACACGCCGGTCCAGTAATAGGCCTGGCCGCGCACGTCGTTCAGGAAAACGTGGCGCTCGCGTCCATCCCTGCCTTTACCGACCGGCAGCAGCACCGGCAGCTCCCAGGTTGCGTCGAAGCCGGGGAAGCGCTTGGCGTCGATGGAGAACAGCGGGCCGCGCGGCGTCCAGCTGCGCAAATCGGCCGACTCATAAACAAGCGCAGTGCCACTGCCGCCGGGCAGCGACGAGCCCACCAGCTGGAACCAGCTCTGGCGCGCGGGGTCGCGGAACACGAAGGGATCGCGAAATTCGCCGTGCCGCCCCTGTCCTGGCGCCTGCAGCGTGACCGGCACCGGATATTTGTTCCAGCGTGCCAGGTCCGGGTCGCGCAGATCGCTCGGCGTGGCCATGCCGGTGCGCTGGTTCGGCTTGGCGCTGTCGTTCCCGGCAGTGAAGAACAGCACCGGCGAGCCGTCCGCCGCGTACGTGGCACTGCCGGACCAGACGCCGTCGGTCGCCAGGCCGTCATCCTCGGGCGCCAGCGCAATTGGCAGCTCGCGCCAATGCACCATGTCCGGACTGGTCCAGTGTCCCCAGTGGATCTGGTGCCAGAAAGGGCCGAAGGGGTTTTTCTGGAAGAACAGGTGGTACTGCCCGCCGTAATAGAGCGGCGCGTGCGGTTCGTTCATCCAGCCCGCGTCCGGCATCAGGTGGTAGCGCGGACGATGGCGGTCGCCCTCGAACACGGACCGCGGAACGCGCATGTCCGCCAGCGATGGCTGCGGCGCCTTGCCGCCGTGCCGGGCCAGGTCGGCCTTGACGCCGCTGGCGACGGCGGCGGCGTCCGAAGGGCCGGCGGCGATCCTCACTTCATCCATCAGGCCGAGGAATGTGTTCAGCTTGAACACGCCGCCCACCTGTTCCGGCTGCGAATGCCGGCCTATCGTCAGCGGCTGCTGCGGCAGGCCAAACTCCCCTTCCCCCGGTGCGGCGGCATCGGCTACCTGCTCGCCGTTGAGGAACAATGCCACGCGGCGCCGGGCGGGATCGTAACTGGCCGCCACGTGCGACCAGGTGTCGCGCGGCAGCTTGCGGTCCCGGACACGCACATCCATGATCGCATTGCCGAACCCGAGCTTGATGCCCCAGGCGCCGAAGCGCTGCATGCCGAACGAGAAGCCCTGCCGTGCATGCGCATCGAACTGGCTCAGGAAGGCCGAGTAGTGGCCGCCGTCGCCCCATTCAAACGCGTGCGGCGCAACCCAGGCGCCGAGCGTGAAGCCTTGCGCCAGCTGGGCCGGGGCCAGTGCTGGTGCGGCAATGTCGGTCGAATAGCCGTCGAACAGCAGGCAGCCGCCGTGGATGCAGCTGCCCGCCGTGCGCCACAGCGGCGCGGAATCGGGCTTGAAGCGCGCGCGGTTAAACACATAGTTGACCGGATCGTACCGTCCGGACACGGACTCCATGGCCCGCTTGCCGCCTTGCTCGTCCAGGCTCCAGTACGCCAGCTGCGGCGCGCCGGCCAGGCCGGAGCCTGGGCAGGCCGCCAGCAGCAAGGCCGCAACAAGGCGCCATCGGTGCTTGTGATTCATCGTGTCTCCTCCGTCTGTTTTCATTATCGGACGATGTCTATCGTTGTCATTTCTCGGCCAAAATATCGTCGATGGCGTACAGGCCGGCCTCCAGCCGCAACGGAAGCGGGTCGCAGATGCGGCCAGCGAACCGGCCGTCGGGCCCGGTGTCCTCGAACGCCATCAAACAGTCCCCGCCGGTGACAGGGTCGCGCAGGATCTTGCCGGCGTAGCGGCGGCACGGCGCGTCGCCGTCGAGGAAACCCGGCGCCGGCTGCCATGGCCCGAGCGGATGGTCGGCCACCAGGTAGTGGGTGCCCGATACGCCGCCCTGGTGCTGCGCGCGCATTGCCGGCGACCAGTGCGCGGCGATATTGCAGAATACGCAGTACCAGCGGCCATCGCGCTCGAACACCTGCGGCACCTCAAGCTGGCCGTAATGGCCGCCCGCATACACCGGCGCGGCAGCTTCCCACCGGATCAGGTCGGCCGAGACGGCGTGGCCGATCACGCCGCGTTCGTATAGCGGCCCATCGTTGCGGCGCGCGGTGTAGAACATGTGATACAGGCCGTTGATTTTCTCGGCCAGCACCCAGGGATCGCGCAGCGCCCGGTCGTGCCAGCGCCCTTCCTCGTATTCCTCGTACCAGCGCTGGTCCAGGTCCAGCGCCAGGCCGCTGCCGACGCGCTGCCACGGGCCGTCGATGCTGTCCGCCACGGCGTGGCCGATGCGCTGGCGCAGGCCGTTCTCGGCGCGGCAGGTGCCGGTGTAGAACAGGTGATAACGGCCCTCGGCCTTGATGACGGAGCCGGTCCAGGTGGTGTAGTCGTCCCATGCGGGGCCGGCCTGCGGACCGAAAGCGGTACCCAGCGGCGTCCAGCTGCGCAGGTCCGGCGACACCGCGTGGCCGATCGACACGTTCCAGTGCCGCAGGTCCGGATTGCCGATGGCGCGGTCGGCCTGCAGGAAGAACAGGTGCTGCTCGCCCTTTTCCTCGAAGTGCCAGAAGTCCCAGATATATTTGTCGCTGATTTGTAATGTCATGATGCTTCCAAAGTTAGCCCTTGACGCCGGCGCCTGCCACCGAGGCGACGAACTGCCGCTGGAAGGCCAGGAACACCGCGAGCACGGGGAGAGTAGTCACCGATGCGTAGGCCATGATCTGGCCCCACGAATTGGTGCGTCCGAAGAATTGCTGTATGCCTGGCTGCACCGGCCGGAACGCCTCGCCCTGGATCACCATGATCGGCCACAGGTACTGGTTCCACGCCGAGATGAACAGCACGATAGCGGCAGTGGCGATCACCGGGCCGCTGTTGGGCATGATGATCCGCGCGTAAATGGTCCACGGTCCGGCACCGTCCATCTTGGCGGCTTCGTCCAGCTCGCGCGGGATGTCGCGGAAGAACTGGTAGAACAGGAAGACGCAGAAGGCGTTGGCCAGGAACGGGATCACCTGCACGTGGATGCTGTTGAACCAGCCGGTGTGCAGCACCAGTTGTCCGTGCTCGAAGCCCGGCCACGGCAGGCGCGCCACCAGCGACAGCAACGGAATCGCGATCACCTCGAAAGGCACGATCACCATCGCCACCACCAGCGCCAACGCCAGTTGGCGGCCGCGCCAGCGCATGCGCGCGATCGAGAAAGCCAGCATGCTGTTGACCAGGATGCCGCCAACGACGACCAGCGCGGCGATCAGCGCGGAGTTGCGCAGGAAGCGCGGCAGGTCGCTCTTTTCGAACACGGCGCTGTAATTGTGCATCGACCAATCTGCCGACGGCAGGTAGGCGGACCAGCTATTCAGGTTGGCGAAGATCGCGTCGTCATTCTTGAACGACGAGATGAACATGAACAGCAGCGGTGCGATGAACACGATACCGACCGCGCTCATGCCGAGGAACAGCACAGCGTCGCGCAGGCCTTTGCGCCAGGCTTGAGTAAGCAATACCGGATTCATTTGCCCTCTCCTTTCGATACCAGCATCCGCTGCAGCGCCGACAGCGCCAGAACGATGACAAAGAACACCAGCGTGATGGTCGAGCCGTAGCCGATGTCCTGCTCCTTGAAGCCGCTGCGCACGGCGTGGTACACCACCGTCGACGTCGAATCGAGCGGGCCGCCGGATGTCATCACATCGACCTGGGTGAACAGGCCGAAGGCGAGCAGCGTGGTCGACACCAGCACGAAGATGATGGTGTTGCGCAGCCCCGGCAATGTGACGTGCACGAAGCGCTGCCAGGCATTGGCGCCCATCAGCGTGGCCGCCTCGTACAGTTCGGGCGAGATCGACTGCAGTCCTGCCAGGAACACCAGCATCTGGAAACCCGCGCCCTGCCAGGCCGACATCAGCGCGATGGCGGGCAAGGCGTAGCGGCTGTCGCCCAGCCAGTCGGGCCCGGCGTTGGGGTCGTTCAGCAGGCCGCGCAGCAGTTCGTTGAGCATGCCGCGGTCGGTGTTGAGCATGAAGGCCCACACGATGGACGCCACCACCATGGATGTGACGACCGGCGCAAAATAGACGGTGCGGAAAAAGATGCGGCCCCGGATCTTCTGGTTCACCAGCAGCGCCAGCCCGAGCGCCGCACCGCACTGCAGCGGGAGCACCAGCACGGCAAACAGGAAGGTATTGACCAGCGAACGATAGAACAGCGGATCGGTGGCGGCCAGCACGATGCGCCTGCCGCCGGCATCAAGATGGAAAGCGTCACGGTAGCCCGCCAGGCCGGGATGCTGCTTGCGGATCTGGCGCCAGGTCGGATAGCGCACTTCCCCGCCGGGGCCGGGTTCCAGCGGCGCGACCGCCACCAGTTCCAGCGCCAGCAGGCGGCGGTAGTTGTCGAGACCGACGTACTGCGTCGGCTCGGGCGACATCAGGCGGTGGTTGGTCAGCGTGGCGGCGGCGGCGAACAGCATCGGCAGCGCGACAAACAGCAGGAACAGCAGCAGCGCCGGCGAGGCGAACAGCGCCACCGCGACCGGGCTGTCCTGGCCAAGTTTGCGTTTCATAAGCCACCTCCGGATTTGCGCGCCGCCAGGCTGTAGCCGTAACCGTTGTTGCGCGAGATATTGTGTTCCATCGCATCGACCGCCTGGTCCAGCGCCTCGGCGGCATCCTTGCCGCTGCGGATGTCGGCCATGGCCTTCTCGAAGGCCGAGGACAGCGCCGGATAGGCCGGGCTGGCCGGGCGCGCCACGGCATAGCGCCTGGCAAATTCGAAGTACAGGCGCCAGTCGCCGTCGGGCCGGTAGTGCTCCGTCAGCGCCGCGCCCTCGGCGCTGACCGGCACCAGGCCGGTGGTGCGCGAGGCGGCGGCGATTTCCTGCGGCGAGATCAGATGCGTGAGAAAAGCCGCCGCACCCTCCGCCTGCTTGCAGCTGCGCGTGATGCCCCATTGCCAGGAGGCCGCGCCGATCTTGGGGCCGTGGCCGAAGTCGGGCGGCGGCATCACCAGCAGGTCGCCGCCGAAGCGCTCGCTGTACTGCCGCGCTTTCCACGAGCCGGTGTAGTGGAACAGCACGCGGCCCTGTTCGAACGCCTTGTCGTCGGCGGGATTGCGCTCGGCGAGTTTGTCCTTGAACAGGCGGCCATAATAGCGGCCGACGCCAACCGCCGCGTCGCTGTTGAGTACACCGTCAACGCGCACGTAGCCGGTCCGGTCGATCAGGTCGGCGCCGGCGCTTTGCAGCCAGGGCGAGAACGCGTAGCTGTACCATTCGCCGGTGAAGCGGGCGTTCAGGTCCAGCGGAAAGCGGAAACGGCCGCTGCGCCTGGCCTGCGCCAGCAGGCCGTGGAACTCCGCCGCCGTGTACGGCTGCTGCATCGTCGCGGCGCGCATGCCCAGGGCGGCCAACTGCGAGCGGCGCGCGAACAAGACCAGCACCACGTCCAGCTGGCCGACGCTGTACAGCTGTCCTTTGTACGTGCCGCGCCCGCCCTCGAGCAGCCGGGCCACGGCATCTGCTGGCAGCAGCGCGTCGAGCGGGCGCACGTGGCCGGCCCAGGCGAAATTGGGGACGGTGGGCTGGTCCAGCGCGATGATGCAGGGCAGCTGGCCTACCATCGAGGCGGCCGTGATGGATTCCG
The DNA here is from genome assembly GCF_059704565.1 of Massilia sp. NBRC 108631. NCBI lineage: Bacteria > Pseudomonadati > Pseudomonadota > Betaproteobacteria > Burkholderiales > Oxalobacteraceae > Massilia > Massilia sp. NBRC 108631. The sequence continues at coordinate 22,727 of NZ_BAAKJE010000083.1, read as the reverse complement.
TGTACGAGCCCTGCGGGATCGCTTCGACCACGACCTTCCAGCGCGGCTGCGAGCGGTTGAAGCGCTCGACTGCAGCCCGGCCCGCCGCCATTTCCAGGTCGCCGGTGTCATGGCGCCAAAGTTTGATTTCCACCGGCGCCGCCAAGCCGGGCCCGGGCGCGGCCAGTACGGCCAGCGCGGCCAGCGACACGCTCAGAGCACGCTTCATGGCCGCTCCTTGGCCGGCGGCGCCGCTACCGTGCCGCGCATCACCGGCAGGCAAGGCACCCGCACCGTGCCGGCCGGCTGGGCGCCCGGGTCCAGCACGTAACGTCCGGTCAGTTCGCCGATCTCGCGGTATGGCAGGGCCACCGTGGTCAGGCCCGGGTCGAGCGCTTCCGAAATCAGCCGGAAATCATCGAAGCCGACGATGGAGACATCGGCCGGCACGCGCAGGCCGCGCCGCTGCAGGATGAAAATGACGCGCATGGCCATTTTGTCGTTACCGCACAGGATGGCCGTTGGCCGTTCCGCGCTGGCGAACAGGCGCTCGACCGCGCCGGACAGATGCGCGAACTCATTGGCGTCATCGGCTTCGGCGCCGTGGATCAGCCATTCGGCATTCGGCTTGACGCCATGCTCGCGCATCGCCTGGTGGAAGCCGCGCAGCCGCAGCCCGGTTGCCACCATGCCTGGTATCAGTTGCAGAAAGGCGACCTTGCGGTGGCCGGCCTGCAGCACGATTTGCGCGGCGGCGTAGCCCCCGCTCTCGTCGTCCGGCACCACCTGCATATAGCGCCCGGCCGCCTCGAAGCAGTTGGCCAGCGCGGCGGGCGTGCCCCCCAGCGGCAGCGCCAGCTCAACCTGGCGGTGGAACGGCGTGGCAAACAGAATCGCCTCGACACGGCGCTCGCGCAGGTCGGCCACCAACCGGTCCGCCACATCGGCGTGGCCGCCGGTTTCCCCGATCAGCAGCACTTTGCCCATCTGCTCGCAGACTTGCTGTATCCCTTTGATGATCTCGGTGGAATCGGGCGTGGTGGTCAGCTGTTCGGCAATCACGGCAACCAGGCCGGTAGGCCGTCCGCGCAGCATGCGGGCTGCGGCCGAAGGCGTGAACTCCAGCGCCCGCATGGCCTGCTCAATGCGGCTGCGGGTCTTTTCGGACACCTCGGTGCCGCCATTCAGTACACGCGACACCGTTTTGATAGAAACGCCCGCCTTTTCGGCGACATCATGAATCGTTGCCACACCGTCTCCTCTGTTGCTGTTTTTTGATTTGGCGCCGTCGAACCGCGAAATGTCCAACGTTGTCATTTTTAGCGATGATAGGCAATCATGGGCCGGCAGTCAACAGAAATATGTGGCGCGCCCGGCGTCGTCCCGCAGCGCCGGCGCAACGCGGCGCGGGAATGGGCACACGGCGACAACCGTGCGCCGACGCGAGAATCGACCGGCCGCGCCGGTCTTACGGCTTCACGAACGTCAGCGTGTGCCGTGCGGCACCGGGCAGGAAAGGCGTGGGCTTGCCGCTCACCCAGTCCGCGTGGCCGGCCAGGAAGAACGGCGACAGCGGATGGCCGCTCTGCCCGCCCGGCATGTTGAAGATGCCCTGTTCTTCCTTGCCCGGCGAGACCACCATGCGCTCGGACTGGCCGAACTTGCGGCCCGCCACGCGCGGCATGTGGCTGTCGCCTGGCAGCGGGTCGGCCGGCGCGGTGAGCCAGCGCCGCAGCGCCGGCGCGGCTGAGGCGATCGGATGCGCGATCTCCTGCCTGTTGCGCTCGCCCCAGGTGGCGCCGGCCAGCGGCTTGCCATCCCTGGTCAGCTCGGCCACGGCGTGGTCGATGGCGGCCAGCTGCAGTTCCTTCCAGCTGGCGTATTGCGGCGGCAGCCAGCCGGCCGGCTGCTCGTCCAGCAGGCGCGCCACCACCACCGGCCAGCGCGAGCTGGCCGCCGCCATGTCCGCTTTACCGGCCAGCTTGCCCATCTCCGCGCTGGCGCCGCCGTACAGCAGCTCGTACAGCGACCACATGAAGGAGCGCGAGATGCGGTAGCCCACCGACTCCACGCTGGCGTGGCCGCTCCAGCTCTTGCGCAGCAGCTCGCGCGCCGCAGCGCGCTGCGCGCCCCGGGCGTCCCCGGCGGCCACCGCCTGGTCGTCCAGCGCGGCCAGCGCGCGGTCGCGCCAGCCGGCCATGAACAGCGCGCGGTCGTCCAGCGCCACGCTGTACACGCCCTGCTCGTCGGTCTTCGCGCCCAGCGCGGCCACGGCGCCGCGCACCTGGTGCGCGCGCGCGCCGAGGTCGAAGCCGCCGTCGCCCAGCTTGCCGTGGCCGGCGCCCATCAGCTGGCGGCTGTTGGCGGTGGAGAGCTGGCCGTCGGCTGGATTGCGCACCGCAGGATAGGCGTCCGGCGAGAGCAGGCCGTTCCAGCCGGCCGCCTGCGTCTCGCCCGCCAGGGGGAAGGTCGAAGCCAGGCCGGGCTGCGCGCGGCGCGGCAGCGGACCGGCAATGGTCCAGCCGATATTGCCCTTGCTGTCGCCGGCCACGAAATTCTGCGCCGGCAGGCCGGAGCGGTTGGCCACGGCCAGCGCGTCGTCCACCGTGCTGGCCGTCTCCAGTCCGGCGGCCACGAAATTGACCGCGCCCCTGGCGTGCGCCACCCAGTGCAGCGCGTAGCTGCGCCCCGCCACTTCGCGCACCGGCCCCAGCGAGGTTTCGCGCACCACGAAGGTCTCGCTGGCGGCGTCCTTGACGAGGATGGACTCCTGGTGCGCCACCGGGGTCTCCCAGCCGGCCGGCGTGCGCAGCTTGCCCGGATGGGCCGGGTCCGTTTCCAGCGTCACCAGGTCGGCGTAGTCGCCGTAGCTGTTGGTGAAGCCCCAGGCCACGTGGCCATTGCTGCCGACCACCACCAGCGGCACGCCGGGCAGGGTCACGCCGGCCACGCGGCGCGTGGCGCCGTGCCCGTCCGGCACCATCAGCACGGCGCGGTACCAGATGTGCGGCAGCTGGATGCCAAGGTGCATATCGTCGGCCACGATGGCGCCGCCGCCCTGGCTGCGGCTGCCCGCCACAGCCCAGTTGTTACTGCCCACCATGCCGTGCCATTGCGCGCCATCGCGGCCGTCGAGCGCGGCGACCCGGCCCGATGCGGCGCCCTCCGGTGAGGCGGATTTGCCCCACCAGGCGGGCGCCTGGTCGGGGAACGGCGCGCCCGGCGCCGGCGCGGCTGCCGCAGCCTGCGGCAGGTTCGTTGGCAGATGGTTTGCCCGACTGGCCGCCTGATCGGTTGCCAGGTTGGCCGGCACGTCCAGCGGCACGTCCCACTGGGTCGATTCCGGCAGCAGCACGGCCAGCTGCTCCGGCGTGGCGTGCTCCCTGAGCCAGCCGCGCGCCAGTTCGCGCCCCTCCAGGTTGCCCTGCAGGTCGAAATACATGGCCCAGAACACCAGCAGCGAATCGGCCGCGCTCCAGGGACGCGGGCTCACCCGTATCAGCGCGTACTCGAACGGCCGCGTTCCCAGGTTGTTCAAGCCGTCGTTCACGCCGGCCACGTAGCGCTCCAGCAGCTGGCGGTCGGCGGCCGGCATGGCCTGCAGCGCGGCTTCGGCGCGCGCGCGGAAACGGTGCAGGCGGTGCTCCCTGTCCATCGGCAGCGCGCGCGCGCCGAACAGTTCGGCCAACTCGCCCGAGGCCACGCGGCGCAGCAGGTCCATCTGGAAGTAGCGGTCCTGGGCGTGGACGAAGCCGGTGGCGTAGGCCACGTCCTTGCGGTCGCTGCCGCTAATGGTGGGCACGCCCTGGCCGTCGCGCACCACGCTGGCGGTGCCGGACAGGCCGGGCGCGCTGCGCCGCCCGTCAAGCTGCGCCAGGCTGCCGCGCAGGAAGAACCACAGGCCCAGGCCCACCATTGCCAGCAACAACAGCAGCGCCAGCACGATGCGCTTGATCCATTGTCCCAGTCCCGCTTGTCGCATACCTTCCCCCATCATTAATCTCAAAGGAATATTGCCAGAAGTCCAACGCAAATGGGCTGACTAATTTGTAACGCCGGTGTAAAGTAGATGCACCCGCGGACGCACCGCCAGATGGGAACTTATCCATGCTTGCAGCCCCCACCCCGCCCAACGAAGCCGAGCGCATCGCTGCGCTGTACGCCTTGCTGATCCTGGACACGCCGCGCGAAGAACGCTACGACCGCGTGATCGAGTTTGCCGCCGCCGAGTTCGACGTGCCGATCGCCCTGATGTCGCTGATCGACAGCGACCGCCAATGGTTCAAGTCCGGTGTCGGCCTGACGGCCTGCGAAACCGGCCGCGACGTGTCGTTTTGCAGCCACGCCATCCTGCGCGCCGAGATCATGGTGGTGCCGGATGCGCTGGCCGATCCGCGCTTCGCCGACAATCCGCTGGTGACCGGCCCGCCCCACATCCGCTTCTATGCCGGCGCCCCGCTGCTGCTGCCCAACGGCTACGCGCTGGGCACGCTGTGCATCATCGACACCAGGCCGCGCCGGCTGGACGACGTGGAGATGGCCATCCTGTCCACGCTGCGCGGCCTGGTCATGCAGGAACTGCAATCGCAAGCAGAGGCGGAGGTTCCCCATGCCTGAACCGCGCGCACTGCCCATGCTGCTGGTCGAGCCGGAAACCATGCTGCGCCGGACCGTGGCGCTGACCGCGCGCGCGCTCGGCCTGGCCGACATCCACGAAGCGGCCAGTCCTGCGCTGGCGCGGCAGATGCTGCGCCAGCACAGCTTTGCCGGCGCCATCATCGCCATCAACGCCGGCGACGCGTACGACCTGGGCTTGCTGGACCAAATCCGGGAAGGCGACACGGTCAGCAGCCGCAGCATGCCGATCGCCGTGCTGGCCGTGAACTGCACCGGCGAACTGCTGGCGGCGCTGCGCCAGCGCGCCGTCAGCCGCGTGATCGTCAAACCGTTCCGCGCGCGCATTCTGCTGGACGCCTTCAGCGCACTGGCGGCGCCGCCCCGGGAGGCGGCGGGCTGAACTGGCTGACGGCTGTCGCGCCGTCTTTGGCTCCGCCGCGCATCAGCGCCTGGTAGCGGAACGCTTCGCGCAAGCTGGCGCGCAGCCCTTCCTCGTCCCACGGCTTGGTGAAGAAGCGGTAGATCTCGCCGGTGTTGATGGCGCTGATCAGCGTCTCCAGCTCGGCATAGCCTGACAGGATGATGCGCACCGTGTCCGGATACAGCTGCTTGACGCGCCGCAGGAATTCCGTGCCGTTCATTTCCGGCATGCGCTGGTCGCTGATGATGACCTGCACCGGATGCAGCGCCAGCAGGTCAAAGGCGTCGCGCGCGCTCTGCGCGGTGAGGATGGTGTAGCCGTCCACCCGCAGCATGCGCTTGAGCGCGGTCAGCACGTGCGGCTCGTCGTCCAGCAGCAGCAAGGTGCGCTGCGCCGGGTCGGGCGCGCCCGGCAGCACCAGCCGCCGCCCGCTTTGCAGCAGCGCGGTGAAGGCGTCGGTGTCGAGCGGCCGGCTGAAATAGTAGCCCTGGATCTCGTCACAGCCGCAGGAGCGCAGATAGGCCAGCTGCGCCTCGGTCTCCACCCCTTCGGCGATGATGCTGAAGCCCAGGCTGTGGCCCAGCGCGATCACCGAGCGCACAATGGCCGACACATTGGGCTGGTCCAGCATGTCGCGCACAAAGGACTGGTCTATCTTCAGCTGGCTCAGCGGCAGCAGCTTGAGGGAAGACAGGTTGGAATAGCCGGTGCCGAAGTCGTCGATCGACAGCGCGATGCCCAGGCCCTTCAGGCGCGTTACGGTGGCCAGCACCTCGCTGATGCTATGCATCATCATGCTTTCGGTGAGTTCCAGCTCCAGGTATTGCGGCGCCAGGCCGGTGTCGTGCAGCGCGGCCACGATGTCGTCGGCCAGGCCGGGGGCGCGGAACTGGCGCGCCGACACGTTGACCGCCACCCGCAGCGGCGCCTGACCGGCCAGTTGCCAGGCACGCGCCTGCGCGCAGGCGGTGCGGATCACCCAGCGGCCGATCTCGACGATCTGCCCGGTGTCTTCGGCCACGCCGATGAAGCGGTCCGGCGACACCATGCCCAGCCTGGGATGCGGCCAGCGCAGCAGCGCTTCCATGCCGCTCAGCGCTCCCGTTTCCAGGCTCACTTTGGGCTGGTAGTACAGCCGCAGTTCCTGGCGCGGCAGCGCGTAGCGCAGCTCCATCTCGATGGCGGCCCGCTCGGCCACCCGCGCCTGCATGGCCGGCTCGTAGAACTGGGCCTGGTTGCGGCCCGTTTCCTTGGCGCGGTACATGGCGATGTCGGCGTGCTTGAGCAGCAGCTGGCCGTCGTCGCCGTCGGCCGGGAAGGCGCTCACGCCGATGCTGCAGGTGATGGCCACCTCGGTTTCGCCCAGCGGCACCGGCGCGGCCACGCTCTCCAGCACGTTCTGCAGCAGGCCTTGCGGCAGCGCCACCTCGCTGCCGCCCAGCAGCAACAGCATGAACTCGTCGCCGCCCAGCCGCGCCACCGTATCGCTGGCGCGCACGCAGGCGCGCAGCCGGCCGGCCACGGTGCGCAGCAGTTGGTCGCCGGCCTGGTGGCCCAGGCTGTCGTTCACCAGCTTGAAGTTGTCCAGGTCGATGAACACCACCCACACCGCGTGGCCGTAGCGGCGCGCGTAGCTGAGCGCCTGCTCCAGCCGGTCGCTGAACAGGTGGCGGTTGGGCAGCTGGGTCAGCGCGTCGTGGTTGGCCTGGTGCTCGAGCTGGGCCTGGTAGTTGATCAGCTCCGTCATGTCGCTCAGCACGCACACGTGGTGGCTGACGCCGCCATCGCTGCGAACCGGCGCCACATGCAGCTGGCACCAGTACAGCGAGCCGTCGTGGTGGCGGCACTGCAGCAGCCGGGTGACATCGGCGCGCGCCTTGAGGGCCGCGCGCAGCACCTCGCGCCCGTTCGCGTCGCCGCTCTGCAGCAGCGGTTCCAGCGTATGGCCGGCCACCGCGGCCGGCGCATGGCCGGTCAGCTGGCCGAACGCCTGGTTGGCGTATTCGATGACGCTGCCCTCCGGCCCCTCGGCCGTGATGACGATGGCGCTCACGCTGGCCTCCAGCGCACGCCCGCGCAGCGCCAGCGTCTGCTCCACCTGCTTGCGCTGGCTGATGTCCTCGATGGTGCCCAGCACGCCGATGATGCGGCCTTGCGCGTCGTGCAGCGGCAGCTTGTTGATCAGGAACCAGTGCATGCTGCCGTCGGCGAACAGCATGTGGTCTTCCTGGTTCAGGTTGGCCTCGCCGGTGTCGATGATGGTGCGGTCATCCACCACGATGCGTTCGGCGTTCACGGCCCAGGGCAAATCCGCATCGCGCTTGCCCGCGATGAAGGCCGGCCCGCCCACTCCGGCCGCGCGCGCGAAGGTCTCGTTGCAGCCGCGGTACACCGAGTCCAGGTCCTTCCAGAAGATCTGGTGCGGAATGTGGTTGATCACCAGCTGCTGCATTTCCTGGGACGCGTGCAGCGCCTCTTCCATGCGCAGCTTCTCGGTCACGTCATGCGCAAACACCAGCCGCGCGGCGCGGCCGGCCAGGGTAATCGAATGGGAGGACACGTCCACCGTGATCAGCGTGCCATCCTTCTTGCGGTGCTGCCAGTACCCGGCGCGCTGCGCGCCCTTGGCCGGCGTGGCCGCCAGGTCGGCGTCCAGGCGCGCCAGCTCCCGCTCCGGCCGGATGTCCCGGATGGTCATGTCCAGGAATTCCGACTCGGTATAGCCGTAGCTGGTGACGGCGGCGGCGTTCACCACCAGGAACCTCAGCGTCACCAGGTCGTAGGCCCACATGGGGTGCGGATGGGCTTCGAACAGGCGCTTGAACAGCAGCCGCGAGTCGTAGGAATCGAAGTCGCCCAGGTCGTAGTGCAGCAGCAGATAGGTTTCCTGGCTCTCCCCGGCCGCTGGCTGGTACTCGATCAGCAGCGACACCGGCTCGGCCTCCTCCTCCATCCCGGCCAGCTCCATTTCGCCGCGCCAGTAGCCGCAGGCGCGCGCCGCCGGGAAACCCTCGAGGCGCACCAGTTTGCCGGCCCAGGGCGCATACAGCGCAGCGGCGGGCATGCCCGGCCGTACCATGCCCGGCTGCGCGGCGGCAAAACGGTTCACCGCCAGCACGCGGCCTTGCGCGTCTGTCAGCAGCGCCACGTGCGGACGTGCGCCGAACAGGCGCTTGAAGCCTGTCAGCCGCTCGTCTCCGTTCAGCGGCGCTTGCTCGGTTAGGACTCGGTCTGTGTGCATCGGGGCATCTGCTATTCCGGAAGTCCTCCCCATTCTAGACGAAGCCCCGCGCGCGTGGCACACATACCGTACAGCGCGCGCCGGCTGCGCCGGGCTACTGCCAGGCGCCCGTGCGCAGCGCTGCCGGCGATGCGCCGTTGTCCTGGGCAATCCAGCGCAGCGGCAGAGCCGCAGCGCGCCGCACCACGCGCTGCGGCTGGAATCGCCACAGGCGCTGTGCGCCCTCGAACACAGCCAGGCCGGGCGCGGCCGCCGGGCCCTCGAGCAGCTCGGCCGTGCCGCTCATCTGCAGCAGGCTGCCGCTGGCAAAGTCCACGAACACCAGCCCGGCGCGCCGGTTGAGTGCGATATTGCCGAGCGTGTTGAAGAACATATTGCCCTGAAAGTCGGGTATGGTCAGCCCGCCGTCCGGGTCCAGCCGCACGAAGCCCGGCCTGCCGCCACGGTGCGACACGTCCACCTGGCGCTCGCCGCCGGCCAGGTCTGCGTAGGTGGCAACGTAGAAGGAATCGGCGCCGGCGATCAGCGCGCGCGCGGCATCGTCCAGCGCAGCCAGCTGTTCCGGCGCGTCCGGCGCCTGCTCGCTGAAGGCGTAGTCGCGCAGCTGGATGTATTGCGGGCAGTTGCCGAAGGACTGCTGCACCCCGATCTCGAAAGCCGCATCGCCGCTGCGCCGCAGCACGCCGTTCATCCGGTTGCGGCGGCGCGTGTGCAGTTCGATGCCCAGCAGGCCGACCGCGTTGCCATGCTCCATGCCGGCGTCGGCCGGGTCCAGCGGCTCGCGCGGCAGCGCCGCCTGCAGGCGCAGCGGGTCCGGCGAGTGCAGAAAGCCGGGACAGCCGGCGCGCAGCGTGGCCCATACATCGCCTGCCGGGTCCACTGCCCCCAGCACCACGAAAGGCAGCTGCGCGAAGAACTCGCGGTGCTGGTCCGGCATGAAGCCGCGCACCACCTTGCGGCCCAGCGCGTCCATGCGCTCGGCCATGCCTGCGCTGCGCTGCAGGGCCACCTCGCCCGCATGCCAGGGCGATGCCACCGTGTCGCTGACCGGGCTGTCCATGGCAGCCTCCTTACGCGGCCAGGCTGGCGGCAGCCGCGGACGGCATCGGCACGAAGCCGGGCAGCGCCTCGACGCGGCGCAGCCAGGCGCTCACGTTCGGGTAGCCCGACAAGTCCACGCCGCCCTCCGGCGCGTGGGCGACATAGGAATACAGCGCCACGTCGGCAATGGTGGGCGCGGCCGCGGCGCTGGCGATCCAGCTGCGGCCCTTCAGCTGTCCTTCGATCAGCGCCAGGATGCGGTGCGCGCGCGCCACCATCTCGGCCTGGTCTCCGGGGCGGCCGAACAGCGCGATGGCGCGCGCGGCGGCCGGACCGTGCGCGATTTCGCCGGCGGCCACCGACAGCCAGCGCTGCACGCTGGACGCCCCCGGCGCGTCTTCCGGCAGCCAGTCGCTGCGGCCCTCGCGCTTGGCCAGGTAGACCAGGATGGCGTTCGAATCGGGCACCACCACACCGCCGTCGTCCAGCACCGGCAACTGGCCGAAACTGTTCAGCGCGAGAAAGGCGGGCGTCTTGTGTTCGGCTTTGCGGATGTCGAGCTGCACCACCTCGTGCTCCAGCCCCAGCAGGGACAGGAACAGGTGGACGCGGTGCACGTGGCCGGACAGCGGATAGGAATACAGTTTCATGGTGGGGCTTCCTTGAGATCGGTTTATCGAAATACAACACCGACAGTGTGGATTATTTCCCCTACCAGGAGAACCGCCACCAAAACCAATTCAGTATTCCATTTTATGGAATAACAGGCAGGACTTCAAACAGCAGCAACAGCGTGGACTGGGTTTTGTCGAAGTTGTCGTCCGAGACGATCAGCAGGCTGTCGTGGCCGTTGGGCAGTTTGGGGCCGAAGCTCATGGCTTCGAAATTGTCGAGCGGGATGCCAAGCGTGTTCAGGTCCAGCACCAGCCGCTTGGCGGCCGGGCGGTAGCTGGCCCCGGCCAGTGCCGCGAGCCCGCGCACATCGCTGGCGCCGGCGGTATCCATCTGGTAGAGGCGGATGTAGCTCTTGTAGGCGCCGGCCGTGTCCTGCACGGCGGAGCGCTCCAGCACCAGCAGCCGGTGCTGGTCCAGCGCCAGGATTTCCGAAATGCCGTTGTCGGCGTTGCGGCCCGGCCCCGGCGCGGCGGGAATGGCGTCCATGTCGTAGGCATACTGCGCCAGCATGCGGCCGTCGCGGTCCAGGCGGGTGATACGCGACACGCCGCCGGCGGCGGGCGTGGGCACGGGACCGTCCTGGTACAGCGGCCCCTCGATGGATACCCACAGCGATTGGCCGTCCGGCGCGAAGCTCAGGCCTTCGAAGACCAGGTTGTCGCGCGGGCCCTTCGGCTCCTTCGACGTGCGGAACATCTCGGGCAGCCGCGCCTCGCCCAGGTAGCTGCCGTCGCGCCGCGCGTGGCGCACGAAGGGATCGAATCCGCGCTTGCGGTCCCCCTCGCTGCTGTACCAGATGCTGCCGTCCAGCGGGTCGACGCGCAGGCTCTCGATGTCCGGCACGTCGCCGCTCTTGCGGGCGTCGAACTCTTTCACGCCGGGGTAGTTGCTGCCGTCGGCCTGCTTGAAACTGTCCACGGCGGTGATGTGCACGCTGCGGAAAGCGCTGCCATCGTAGTCCAGGCGCGCGGTGTAGAAGCGGGCCGGGTTGATGGCGCTGCGGTCGTCGCTGGCCATCAGCCAGTTGCCGCTGGCGGCGTCGTAGTCGACGCCGGACAGGCCGCCGATGGACGTGCCCTTGAAGTCCTGCTTGAGTGGAATGCGCTGCTCGCCGATGAAGCGCAGGCTCGCGACGCTGCGTTCGGCGGCGGCCGGGGTGGCGGCTGCTGCTGCCGGCAAGGTGCACAGCAGGCTTGCCGCGCACAGGGCGGCGGCCAGGGGACGGATCATAGAACTAACGTGGCAAAAGTGGCAAGGCCGCCATTATGCCGTATGCAACCTCTTATGCATACTGCGCAGCGCCAGCCACACCCCCGCCACCACCACCGGCACCATCAGGCCGATCACCACTTCCGGGTTGCCGACCAGTCCCAGCACCTTGGCCGCCTTGGTGGAATAGCCCACCAGGCCAACCACGTAATACGAGATCGCGGCCACCGACAGGCCTTCCACCGCCTGCTGCAGGCGCAGCTGCTGCGCCGCGCGTGCGTTCATCGACTGCAGGATCTTGCGGTTCTGCTGTTCCTGGATGATGCCGACCCGCGTGCGCAGCAGGTCATTGGTGTTGGCCACCCGCCGCGCCAGCGCTTCCTGGCGCGCCGCCAGCGCTTCGCAAGTGTTCATGGCCGGCGCCAGGCGGCGGTCCATGAACTCGCCCACGTTCGGAATGCCTTCGATGCGCACCTCGCGCAGTTCCTCGATGCGCGCGTTGACCAGCCTGAAATAGGCCTTCGAGGCCGAAAAGCGGTAGCTGGTTTCCAGCGACAGCTTTTCAATGCGCGCCGCCAGCCGCGTGATCTCGCCCAGCAGGGCCTGTTCGGTGGCGCCGTCCACGCTGCCGCCGTCGGCTTGCGCGGCGTCGGTCTGCACCATGGCGCCGGCCAGCTTCACCAGCTCGGCCTCGATCGCGTTCAGCGCCGGCGCGGCCTGCTGCGCCTGCGGCAGGCCGAGCAGCGCCATCATGCGGTAGGTTTCGATCTCCAGCACGCGCTGCACCAGGCGTCCGGCCTGCTGCGCGCGCATGCCCACGTCGCGGATGATGAAGCGGCTGAAGCCGTCGGACTGGATGGCGAAGTCGGTAAACAGCTCGCCGCCCTGCATCACCTGGCTGCCCGCCAGCGTGGTGCCCTCGAACACGCGCTGCAAGATCTCGGCCGGCGCCGGGCCGCGCTCCAGCACCACGTGCGCCGCCACCATCAGGCGGCCCTGCAATGTCAGCAGCCATTCCTGCGGCAGATGCGTGACCGGCATTTGCTCGAAAGCCTGCTCGGTGGCCGCTTCGCCGGCGGGACGGCCGGCGAAGGTGTAGGTGGAAAATTCAGTGTGGCATTCCCACTTCAGGCGGAAGCGGCCGAAGTCATGGTAGAAGTACTTGGCGTCGCCGGCCGGCGCGGATACGCCGAAGTGCTTGCACAGCGCGCCCAGCGTGGCGTGCTGGCTGTGGCCGAGCGGCGCGCCGGCGCCGTTGTCGGCATTGCGATAGACGGCGAAATGGGAAATCAGTTCCGGCGCTTCCAGCTTGAGGAAGGGACGCGAGTGGATTTCGGCCGCGAGCGGAACGCGCAGCGAGTGGTTCAGGCTTGAATACACAATACTCATGCAGGGACTTCCTTGGCAGCGGTACGGACGGCGCGCAGCAGCAGATCGGCGCCGGGCGATAGTAAGTGGTCTTGCTGGCGGATGATGCCGAATGCGTCCATTTTACATGGCAAGTCGATCGGCAGTATGCTGAGGATATTCAGGTCCGCGTAATAGCGCGCCACTTCCAGCGGCATCACGTGCAGGAAATCGGTCTGCTGCAGCAGCGGCGCAACCAGCAGCATGGCGGTGGTGTCGACCACGTTGGAGGGCGGCTCCAGGCCGGCGCGGCGGAACATCATGTCGCAGCGGTGGCGCAGGATGCTGCCCGGCGGCGGCAGTATCCATGGCTGGCCGGCGATGTCGGACAGCTGCAGGTTTTGCACCGCCATCAGCGGGTGGCCCGGGCGGCCCACCGCGCATGCGGGTTCCTCGGTCAGCTCCTCGTAGATCAGGCCGGAAGTGCCGTCCCGCTCCAGGATGCGGCCTATCATGAAATCCAGGTTGCCGCGCTGGAGCATATCCAGCAAGACGTTGCTCGGTTCCAGCTTGACGCCGATGCGCAGCAGCGGCGCCTGCTCCTTGACGCGCGCGATGGCCTTGGGCAGCAGCGACATGGCCGGCGTCATGATCACACCCACCTCCACCTGGCCCACCAGGCCGGCCTTCAGCGCCACCACGTCGTCATGCGCCAGCGACAGGCTGGTGAGCGCCATGCGCGCGTGGCGTATCATGGTTTCGCCGTAGATGGTGGGTTCCATGCCGCGCGGCAGGCGCTCGAACAGGCGCACGTCCAGCATCTCCTCCAGGTCCTTGATCTGCTTGGAGGCGGCGGGCTGCGTCATGTGCAGCGCTTCGGCTGCGCGGTGGATATTGCGGTGCTCGTCCAAAGCGATCAGCAGCAGCAGCTGGCGGGTCTTCAGACGGGCACGTAAAAACCAGTTCGGGTTGAGGGTATCCATCTGTAAATCATATCATTGCCGATATCGCTTTGGCGCAATATCGGCAATATGGATATCACCCTTTACAGCCGGGACTAGGGTTCGCAGCCGGCCCCGCATCGGTCTGCGGAATGAAGCGGATGGTGCCGTCCGGGTTGTAGTGCAGCTCCTCCACGGCCGCCGAGCGGCGGAACTCGCCGCCGGTGGGCAGCTTGTCGTTGTGGTAGAAGATGTAGGACTTGCCGTTGTGCTCGACGATGGCGTGGTGGATGGTCTTCACCACCGCGTTCTTCTTCATGATCACACCGTGGTAGGTCCACGGACCGGTGGCGCTCGGGCCGGTGGAGTACGCGGTCTCCTCCGGGAACTCGCGCGACCAGGACAGGTAGTAAGTGCCCTTGTGCTTGTGCAGGTAGGCCGCCTCGGTGAAGTGCGGCACCGCCACGGTCTGGATCGGACCGTCCGCCTCGATCATGTTCTTCTTCAGCTTCACGTACTTCAGCACCTGGTTGCCCCAGTACAGATAGGCCTGGCCATCGTCGTCGATGAACACGGCGGGATCGATGTCGTCCCAGGCGATATCGGTTTCCCTGGTCATGTCATTGGTGATGATGGCGCTGCCGCGCGCATCCTTGAACGGGCCGGTCGGGCTGTCCGACACCGCCACGCCGATAGCCTTGCCCGGAATGGTCTTGTGCTCCACCGTGGAATAGAAGTAGTACTTGCCATCGCGCTTGGTGATGTCGGCGGCCCATGCGTCCTTCTTCGCCCACGGGAAGGTTTGCACGTTCAGCGGCGAACCGTGCGACTTCCAGTTCTTCATGTCGCAGCTGGAGTAGACCAGCCATTCCTTCATCAGGTAGTCCTTGCCCGTCTCTTCCGCTTCGTCGCGGCCGACGTACAGGTAGACGCGGCCATTGTCGCTCAGCGCGGCCGGGTCGGCGGTGAATTTATCCTTGAACAGCGGGTTCGCGGCGTGCGCGGACGCGGCTGCGACCATGGCGATGGCGCAGGCCAGCAGGGACTTCTTGAACATGTCTTCTCCAGTTATCAGTACTTTTTGATTCGTTATTGGTTTTGCTTGGCGCCGATGGACATCAGGCGCTGCACCACGCAGAACACGAACAGCAAGGCGCCGATCACGATCTTGGTCCACCACGAGCTGAGCGTGCCGTCAAAGGCGATCAGGGTCTGGATGGCGCCCAGTATCAGCACGCCGGACAGCGCGCCGGCGATATAGCCGTAGCCGCCGCTCAGCAGCGTGCCGCCGATGACCACCGCCGCGATGGCGTCCAGCTCCGTGCCCTGCGCATGCAGGCCGTAACCGGACAGCATGTAGAACGAGAACAGCACGCCGGCCAGCGCGGCGCAGAAGCCGCTCAGCGCGTAGATCAGCACCTTGGTGCGGCCCACGGCCAGGCCCATCATGTGCGCCGACTGCTCGTTGCCGCCGATGGCGTACACGGCGCGCCCGAAGGACGTGAAGTGCGCGGCGTAGATCGCCACGCCCAGCAGCACCAGCGCGATGACGGCGCCCGGCGACAGGAAGCCGCCCAGCAGTTCGATCTGCGACTGCGACATGGCAACGAAGAACGGGTCTTCGATGGTGATGGAGTTAATGCTGATCAGGTAGCACAGGCCGCGCGCCAGGAACATGCCGGCCAGCGTCACGATGAAGGCCTGCAGCTTGAAGTAGTGAATCAGCGCGCCCTGCGCGGCGCCGAACAGCGCGCCCAGCACCAGCACCAGCGCGATCACCGCGGCCGGCGGCCAGTGCGCGCTGTTGAGCAGCCAGGCCGAGATCATGGTGGCCAGCGCCAGCACCGAACCGACCGACAGGTCGATGCCGCCGGACAGGATGACGAAGCTCATGCCGATGGCGATCACCAGCAGGAAGGCGTTATCGATCAGCAGGTTGAGCACCACCTGCAGCGACAGGAAGCCCGGGTAGGCGGCGCCGCCGGCGGCGAACATCGCCAGCAGCAGGATCACCGTCACCAGGGACGTGAAGTATGGGGCGGACGTCATGCCGCGCACTTGGGCCATCATGCTGCTTTCCTTTTCCAGATCTGCTTGAATTCCGGCGACTGCGACAGGCAGACCAGGAACACCACCACCGATTTCACCACCATGTTTACTTCCGGCGGCACGCCGAGCGAGTAGATGGTGTAGGTCAGCGTCTGGATGATAAGGGCGCCGATCATGCTGCCCGCCAGGCTGAATTTACCGCCGGCCAGCGACGTGCCGCCCAGCGTGACGGCCAGGATGGCGTCCAGTTCCAGCAGCAGGCCGGCGTTGTTGGCGTCGGCCGATTTGATGTTGGAGCTGATCATCAGCCCGGCCATGCCGGCGCAGGCCGAGCAGAATACGTAGACGAAGAAAATCAGCGCGGCGGTCTTCAGGCCGGCCAGGCGCGCGGCCACCGGATTGATGCCGACCGCCTGGATGAACAGGCCGAGCGCCGTCTTGCGCATCAGCAGCGCCACCGCCAGCACCACGGCCGCCACCACGTACAGCGAAAACGGCAGGCCGAACAGGTAGCCGCTGCCGAGGAAGAAGAACGGCTGGTAGTAGACGGTGACGATCTGGCCGTCCGTCAGCAGCTGCGCCAGGCCGCGCCCCGCCACCATCAGGATCAGCGTGGCGACGATGGGCTGCAGGCCGAGCGTGGACACCAGCAGGCCGTTCCAGGCGCCGCACAGGATGGCCGCGCCCATGGCGGCGCACAGCGCCCACAGCATGGGGGTGTTGGCCTCGTACACCGGCACGCCGTTGTGCATCACCATGGTGCCGCCGATCAGCATCGAGGCCACGGTGCCTGACAGCGCTACCACGGCGCCCACGGAGATGTCGATGCCGCGCGTGGCGATCACCAGCGTCATGCCGAGCGCCGCCAGCATCAGCGGGGCGGCGCGGTTGACGATGTCGACCAGGCTGCCGTACAGGTGGCCGTCTTTCCACTCAAGGTGGAAGAAGCCGGGAATGAAGATCAGGTCCACCAGCAGCAGCGCGAACAGCGCGGCCAGCGGTTTCATGAGTGGGTGCTGCAACAGCATGGCAAAGCTTTCAGAATTGTTGCGGGGCGCTGCGCCGGACGCAGCCGCTGCGTTCGGCGCGGTCATGCGGCCTCCCCTGCGATGGCGTGCAGCACGGTGGTGTCATCCAGCGCGCCGCGCTGGTACTCGCCGCAGGCTTTGCGGTCGCGCATGATGATCATGCGGTCGCTCACGCGCAGCACTTCGGGCAGCTCGGACGAAATGAACAGGATGGACATGCCCTTGCGGCACAGGCCGGACACGTAGTCCATGATCTCTTCCTTGGCGCGCACGTCGATGCCGCGCGTCGGTTCGTCCAGTATCATCAGCTTCGGCTCGGTGGCCAGCCAGCGCGCCAGCAGCACCTTCTGCTGGTTGCCGCCGGAAAGCGAACCGATAGGCGTCTCGATGCTGGCGGTCTTGATGCCCAGCCATTTCACGTAATTGTTGGCCAGCTCCTGCTGGCGTTTCAGCGGAATCGCGCGCAGCATGCCCGCCTGCGCCTGCATGGCCAGGATCAGGTTCTCGCGCACCGACAGCGACAGGATCGCGCCTTCATGCTTGCGGTCCTCCGAACAGAAGCCGATGCCGGCGCCGATGGCGTCGCGCGGATTGGCAAACGGCGTCGCACTCTGGCGGCCTTCGGCCATGATGGCGCCGCTGTCGGCCTTGTCGGCGCCGAACAGCAGGCGCGCCAGCTCGGTGCGGCCGGAACCCAGCAGCCCGCACAGGCCGAGCAGCTCGCCCTTGTGAATCGACATATCGGTCGGCAGCAGCGCGCCGCGCCGGCCCAGGCCGCGCGCATCGAGCAGCACCTCGCCGGAGCCCCCGGCGGACACCGGTGCCGGTGCCGGTGCCGCCGGGACCGCCCCCGGCTCTTGCACCGCATCGGCCGGCGCGCCTATCATCTTGTTGACCAGCGCAATGCGGGACAGCTCGCTGCACGCGTATTCGCCTTCCAGCTGGCCATTGCGCATCACCGTGATGCGGTCCGAAATCGCGTAGGTCTGGTCCAGGAAGTGCGTCACGAACAGGATTGCAATGCCCTGTCCGCGCAGGCGGCGCAGCACCGTGAACAGCAGCTGTACCTCGGCTTCATCCAGGCTGGATGTCGGCTCGTCCAGGATCAGCACCTTGGCGTTCACATTCAGGGCGCGCGAAATCGCCACCATCTGCTGCACCGCCAGCGAATAGTTCGACAGCGGCTTGGTCACGTCGATATCGATTTCCATCAGCGCCAGCATGCGGGCAGCTTCGCTCTGCATGCGCTTCCAGTCGATCCGCCCCCACTTGCGCGGATAGCGGCCGATGAAGATGTTCTCCGCCACCGACAGGTTCGGGCACAGGTTCACTTCCTGGTACACCGTGCTGATGCCCAGCTCCTGCGCCTCCAGCGTGGAGGATGGCCGGATCGGCTTGCCATTCAGCAGCATGGTGCCGCGCTCGGGCGTGTAGACGCCGGTCAGCACCTTGATCAGCGTGGACTTGCCCGCGCCGTTTTGCCCCATCAGCGTATGCACTTCGCCCGGGAACAGGCGCAGGCCCGCGTCGCTGAGCGCCTTCACGCCCGGGAACTCCTTGTGTATGCCGGTCAGCTCCAGGACCGGCGCAACGTCCGCCACCGTCATTTAGTACTTCCGGTTCGGGAATTCCTTGGCCGCCACTTCGGCCGGGAACACGCCCTCGTTCACCACGATACGCTTCGGCACCGGCTTGCCGGCCTTGACTGCGGCAGCCGCCTCCATCAGCTGTGGTCCCAGCAGCGGGCTGCATTCCACGGTCACGTTCAGCTTGCCGGCGATCATCGCCTCGAACGCGCCCTTCACGCCGTCGATGGAGATGATGATGATGTCCTTGCCCGGTTTCAGGCCCGCTTCCTCGATCGCCTGGATGGCGCCGATGGCCATGTCGTCGTTGTGCGCGTACAGCACGTTGATGTTCTTGCCCTGCGCCTTGAGGAACGCTTCCATCACTTCCTTGCCCTTGGCGCGGGTGAAGTCGCCGGTCTGGGTACGGATCACCTTCAGCTTGGGATTACCCTTGATGATCTCCTCGAAGCCTGCCTTGCGGTCGATGGCCGGGGCCGAGCCCACGGTGCCCTGCAGTTCCACGATGTTCAGCGTGGCGGCGGGCGACTTCTTGGCGTAGTCCGCCAGCCAGCGGCCGGCCTTGCGGCCCTCTTCCACGAAATCGGAACCGATCAGCGTCACGTACAGGGACGGATCGCTGACGTTGACGGAGCGGTCGGTCAAAATTACAGGAATCCTGGCGGCTTTCGCTTCACGCAGCACGGTGTCCCAGCCCGACTCCACCACCGGCGAGAATGCGATGATGTCCACGCGCTGGGCAATGAAGGATCGGATGGCCTTGACCTGGTTCTCCTGGCGCTGCTGCGCATCGGCGAACTTCAGCGTTACGCCGGCCTTCTTGGCCGCGTCCTTGATCGAAGCGGTGTTCGCGGTGCGCCATTCGCTTTCAGCGCCAACCTGGGAAAAACCGATCACCAGCGGCTTTTGCGCGAAGGCCGGAGTGGCCATGGTGCCGATGGTGGTAACGCAAGCGGCAAGCGCCGCACCCAGGATCGTCCTGCGAGTGAAATTCATGCTGGTCTCCAATATTAGTTATGCGCTCATAGTATGAGAAAGCGCCATAGCCATCCAATTCATTTTTTAGTCAAAGCGATATCATTTTCGATATGACAGCCAAGGTGGTCAGGCCACCTTATGTTATCGCAGCAGGCGCACACCGTACAGGCCGCCCGCCATCGAGCCGGGATGGGCGACGAATTTCACCGTCAGCTTGCGCGCCTGGCCGGGCTGGCCGGCCGGGATGGCGAAGTCGCGGGTGTAGATCTCCTCGGCCGCGTCGCTACCCAGCGTGACCGTATGCAGCAGCTCGCCGTTGACAACGATATCGAACTTGCGGCCGGCGTCGGCCTTGGCGAAGGTCAGGCGCAGCGTCCCGGCCCGGCCCTCCTTGTCGGTCAGGTCGTAGCTGAACCAGCCTTTCGCGTGGCGCCAGTGGCGGCCCTTGTTGATGCCCGCGTCCGCGCCCTCGCCCTTGAAAAAGTGGTCCGACTCGGGCTGTTGCTCGCCGGGCGCCACCTGGTCCACGGTGATGGCGTCCAGCGCCAGGCGCTCGGACTCGGCCCGCATGTTCGCGGCCCGCATCACGGCCAGGTTGGCCGGCGTGGTCTGCTGCCAGTACATCATGTAGCGCGAGTCGTGCAGGCGGAAAAATGGGATGAAGCGGATGTTCCCGGCGCCCGCCCCCTGTACCAGGCCCGGCGCGCGGAAGGTGAGCGGCTGGCCCGGCACCGGCTTGAACTTGTCCAGGAAGGCCTTGCTGTCGCTCACGAACAGCGGCGCGGCCTCCAGCGGACACACCGGGCCCTGGGCGATGTGGCCCATGCGCGAGTCGTCGGCGAAGTAGTTCAGCTTTTCGTTGGCGAAGGGTTGCGTTTTCGCAGCCAGCACGATGGGGCCGTGCAGCACGGCGTAGTAGTTGGACTTGTCCGGCATCTGCTCCAGGCGCGTCTTCATGGGCAGCTGGATCTCGACTCTGTCGCCCCTCTTCCAGGCGCGCGCGATGGAGGCGTAGCCGCCCGGCTTGGCGTCCACCTTGACGGCCCTGCCGTTCACGCGGATCTTCAGCGCGCCCGCAGCCACCCAGCCGGGATAGCGCACCTTCATCGTAAACTGCCCGTCGGACTCCAGCGTGATGCTGGTGCGGTCCTGGTCCGGGAAGCGGGTTTCCTGGCGCAGCTGGACGCCCCTGGCCTTCCAGTTCAGCGTGGACGGGATGAACAGGTTGACGAACAGCGTGTCGCCCTCGTGCGCGTAAATGAACTCGCCGTACTTGGCGTGGCTCTCGATGCCCGAGCCGACGCAGCACCACATGCCCTTGTCCACCTGCGAATACACGCGGTAGTGGTTGGGGCGCATGGGTGTGAAGTAGACGAAGCCGCCGGTGTCCGGCCGCTGCGAGGACAGAATGTGGTTGTACAGCGCGCGCTCGTAGTAATCGCCATAGCTGCCCTTCTGGTCGCCCTGGAACAGCAGCTCGGTGAGCTTGAGCATATTGTAGGTGTTGCAGGTCTCCGGGCCTTCGGTCTCGTGGACCATGGAGCTGTAGTCCTTGTCGTCGTGGAAGTGCTCCTTGACGCTGTTGCCGCCGATGGCCACGGTGCGGTGGTCGTGCACGGTCTGCCAGAAGAACTGGGCGGCCTGCTGCCATTTCGGGTCGCCGGTCATGTCGCCGATGCGCTTGAAGCCGATCACTTTCGGGATCTGCGTGTTGGCGTGCAGGCCAGTGAGCTGGTCGCGGCCCTCTTCCAGCGGCTTGAGGATGGCCTGGTGCGAGAACTTGATGGCCAGGTCCAGGTATTTTTTATCGCCCGTCATCCCCGCCACCTGGGCAAAGACTTCGTTCATGCCGCCATGCTCGCTGCGCAGCATCAGCTGCATCTGCTCGGGCGTGAGGTGGGTGCTCAGCTGCAGCGCCCAGTCGGACAGGGAGACCAGCATGGCCTTCGCCTCGGCGTTGCCGGCCAGGCGCCAGGCGTCGTACAGGCCGGCGTACACCTTGTGCAGGTTGTACCAGGGGACCCATTTGCCGTTGACGGAGAAGTTATCGGCCTGCAGCTTGCCCTGTGCGATGGCGTTCCACACGTCCTTGCCGCCGGGGATGCCGCCGATGTAGCCGTTGGCGTTGCTCTCCTGGCAGCGCTTCAGTTCCGCCACGAAGTAGTTCAGGCGCTTCAGCACTTCGGCGTCGCCGGTGGAGGCGTACATCAGCGCCAGCGCGGACAGGTAATGGCCGCCCAGGTGGCCGTCAAGGCCGGTCGATTCCCAGTTGCCGTAGCTGGCGTTCTTCTGCGGCAGGCCGGCCTCGCGCAGGAAGGGAGCGAGCAGCTTGTCCGGTTCCAGTTCGAGGATATATTTGAGGTCGGTGTTCTGGGCGTCCAGGAAGGGGCTGGGAGTGAGCCGCACATCGGACAGGGGGAACAGGTCGGCGGCGTAAGCCGGGACGGCGAACGCAAGCTGCAGGGCCAGCGCTAGGTGGGATAGTTTCATATCGTAGGGCGGGTTGTAACCCGCCGTGGCTCCGTCGGTGTGCTTTGCTTGGCGGGTTACGCGCCGATGGCGCCAACCCGCCCTACGGTTTGCAATTACTGCAAGCGGCTTTGGTAGCGGGTCAGGTCCGCCTGGTCCAAGACCGGCCAGCCGTCCTTGTCCCACTTCATGTCGAGGATCTTCAGCTTCTGCTGGTACTTGTCTGCGGTTTCATAGGCGTGCGTGACGAAGTAGTCCTTGCCGTCGAAGGTGTAGGCGCTGTTGTGGCCCACGCCCTTCCAGTCCTTGTCGCCGGCAATCAGCAGCGAGCCGCCGCCGGCCGCCATGTCCTTGCCGCTCTTGTCCAGGTACGGCCCGGTCACTTCGCGCGCGCGGCCCACCACCACATGGTAGGTGCTCTTTTCCTTCTGGCAGCACAGGCCCCAGGAAGCGAACAGGTAGTAGTAGCCGTTCTTCTTGAAAATGTAAGGCGCTTCGATCTCCGCCGGGCCGCCGCTGTCGTCGGCCGTGAAGGCCGGCCGGTCGCGGCGCGCAATGGTGCGCCACTCCTGCGGTTCGGCGAGCCTGGTGCGGTCGGCGTTCAGCTTGACCAGTTTCAGCCCGCCCCAGAAGGAACCGAAGGACATCCAGCCGGTACCCTTGCCGTCCTCGATCACCGCAGGATCGATGGCGTTCCAGTTGTCGCGGCCGGGAATCGACTGCAGCAGCATGCCCTGGTCTTCCCACTTGTAGTCCGGCGAGCGCGGGTTGAGCGTCTTGTTGACGGTCACGCCGATGCCGGAGGTGATCTTGCCGAAGCCGGACACCGAGTAGTACAGGTAGTACTTTCCATTGTAGTGCTGCACGTCCGGCGCCCATATATGGTCGTCGAACGTGGGCGCGGCGGACTTGGCCCATACGGGCTGGCCGGCGAACACGCGCCCTTCCGGCTTCCAGTCCTTCATATTGGTGGAGCTGTAGAAGGTGATGCCCGGCCCGGTGCTGAAGACGTAGTAGGTATTGCCGTCCTTCGCCATCACCGGGTCGTGCACGCCCACCTGTGCCGCCTGCGCGTTCAAGCCCAGGCTAGCGGCCAGTATCAGTGCTGCATATTTCATCGTCATTCCCATCTGGTTCCAGTGCCGG
>NZ_BAAKJE010000082.1:0-1329 GCF_059704565.1 Massilia sp. NBRC 108631 | reverse complement strand
CCGCGCGGGTGCCGACGCGGCCCAGCAGTTCGGCGCGCGCCGAACCGTCGGTGGCCGAGAAATCGCGGTAGCGGCGCTGGCGGCGCAGGGTACGGCCATCTGCCAGCAGGTTGTTCGCCTCGCTGGAGTAGCCGGCCAGCGAGCTGTCGCGGTAGGACAGGCCGGTTTGCAGCGACCATGCTGCCGACAGCTCGTGCTGCACGAACAGCTGGTGGCCCAGCGACTTGACGGTTACGCGGCCGTCGCCCGGCTCGCCGAGGAAACGCGACACCGGCACGGCGCCCAACTGGCCGTTGACGGCCAGTACCCCGCGGTCGAACGGCGTGGCCTGGCGCGCGGCTTCCACTTCGTAGGACAGCGTAGTGGCGGGGCCGATCAGCCAAAGCAGCGAAGGCGACAGGAAACTGCGCTCGCTGTGCAAGGTGTCGCGGAAGCTGTTGCCGCGCTGGTGGGCGGCGTTCAAGCGGTAGGCCAGCGTGTCGCCGATTGGCCCGGCCAGGTCGGCCGCCGTGCGCCAGGTCCGGTGGCTGCCGGCGGACGTCTCCAGGCTGTACTGCGGCGCGAAACGCGGCTTGCGGGTCAGGATGTTGACCGTGCCGCCCGGGTCGCCGCGTCCGTACAGGGCGGACGCGGGCCCCTTCAGGATCTCGACCGATTGCGTGCCGGCAATGTCGCGCATGCCGTTGTAGCCCCGGCTGGAGCTAAAGCCGTTCACCATGTAGTCGGAACCGAAATTCGGGTCGCCGGTGAAGCCGCGCATGGCGTAGCTGTCCCACAGGCCGCCCAGGTTGCTCTGCTGAGCGATGCCGCTGGCAAGTTCCAGCGCGGACGAGAGCGAGGTGGCCCCGGCGTCGCGCAGCAGGTCGGAGGTCAGCACGCGCACGCTTTGCGGAAGGTCCTGCAGTAAAGCGTCAGTCTTGGTGGCGCCGGCCGCGCTCAGGCTGCGGTAGTTCTGGCGCTGCGCGCTGATGGTGACGCTGTCGCCCGGCGCGGCGTCTGCCGCATCAATGGCCGCAGTGCTGGCGCTTGCTGCGGGGGCGGCGGCGGCGGCGCACGGCGCCAGCCATGCGGCCAGCGCGGCGATGGCGGCTTTCTTGAAGTGCATCATTCGTCGCCGCGCTCCCATTGCGGGAACGGGTCGGCCAGGCTGCGCCAGCCGGCCATCCCTGAGGCCAGCTCCGCGTCGCTCAGCAAGGAATTTTCGAAGGCGAGTTCGATGGCGGCGCGGTCCAGTTCCTGGCCGATGAACACCACTTCATTGACGCGGTCTCCGTACGGCTCTTCCCAGCCGGCTTCCATCTCGGCGCGCTGCGGATCGTCTTGCGGCGG
>NZ_BAAKJE010000081.1:0-3607 GCF_059704565.1 Massilia sp. NBRC 108631 | reverse complement strand
GACCCGGCGGCGCGGCGGCGCCAACCTGGTGAACGGCGCCGCCGCCGCGCTAAGCGACTGGCGCCGCATGCTGGAAGGCCCGACCGCGCCGCCCGATCCGCGCTTCGTGCCCGGCCGGGGCGTGGCAGTCACGCCCGGCGCCGTGGTGTACCGCAACGAGCTGATGGAGCTGATCCAGTACGCGCCGGCCACCGGCCAGGTGCATGCCGGCCCGCTGCTGATCGTGCCCGCGTGGATCATGAAGTACTACATCCTCGACCTGGCGCCCGAGCATTCGCTGGTGCGCTACCTGGTGGAACAGGGCTACACGGTGTTCATGATTTCCTGGGTCAACCCGGGCGAAGCCGAGCGCGAGCTGTCGATGGAAGACTACCGGCTGCGCGGCGTGATGGCGGCGCTGGACGAGGTGGTGGCCATCACCAGCGCGCCGGCGGTCAACGCGGCGGGCTACTGCCTGGGCGGCACCCTGCTGGCGATCGCGGCGGCGGCCATGGCGCGCGACGGCGACCAGCGCCTGGCCAGCGTCACGCTGCTGGCGGCCCAGGCCGACTTCACCGAGCCGGGCGAGCTGTCGCTGTTCATCGACGACAGCCAGGTCAGCTTCCTGGAGGCGGCCATGTGGCAGCGCGGCTACCTGGACACGGCGCAGATGGCGGGCGCCTTCCAGCTGCTGCGCTCGAACGACCTGATCTGGTCGCGCCGCCTGCGCCAGTACTTGCTGGACCAGCCCGCGGTGGAGACCGACCTGACGGCCTGGAACGCTGACGCCACGCGCATGCCCTACCGCATGCATTCGGAATACCTGCGCCGCCTGTTCCTGCAGAACGAGCTGGCGCGCAATCTGTACCAGTGCGGCGGCAAGCCGGTGTCGCTCAACGACCTGCGCACGCCGGTGTTCGCGGTGGGCACGGTGACCGACCACGTGGCGCCGTGGCGCTCGGTCTACAAGCTGCTGCACCTGACCGACACCGACGCCACCTTCCTGCTGGCCAGCGGCGGGCACAACGCGGGCGTGGTGTCGCCGCCGGGCCGGGCCGGCGCCAGCTACCAGCTGGCCCACCGCCAGGCGGGCGCGCCCTATGCCGACGCCGACGCCTGGCTGGCCGCCGCCAGCACCCATCAAGGGTCCTGGTGGCCGGCCTGGTCCCGCTGGCTGCGGCGCCACGCCGGCGCCCTGATTGCGCCGCCGCCCATGGGCGAGGCGCTGGCGCCTGCGCCCGGCAGCTACGTGCTGCAGCGCTAGCGCCGCCGGGCGCGGCCGCCGGCGGCGTCCGCTTCAGGCCGGGTAGCCCACCGTCTGCGCCAGCGTCACGCGCTGGCCCGAGCCCAGTCCCATCAGGCTGGCCAGTTGGGCGTGGTCGAACCGGGCGCGCGCCACGGTGGCCATGCCGGCGGCGCAGAACAGGTACACGTTCTGGCTGATGTGGCCCGCGTCGAAGGCCGCGTGCGGCAGCCGCCCGGCGTGGTCCTCGGCCGGCAGGCGCGCCAGGTTGGCCACGTAGATGGAGGCGCACAGGGAACGGCGCAGCTTGAGTATATCCACCAGGCCCAGCGCGCCGATGTCCGAATCGCGCTCCAGCACGGCGGCCCCGTCGAAGGCGCCGGCGCGCAAATCGTCCAGGGCCCGGTTCGCCTGGCTCCACGCCGTCAAACCAGGTGGTCGGCCGAGATCAGCACCTTGAGCGCCCCGCTGGCGGCGGCGTCGCCGAAGCAGGCATACGCCTGCAGGATGTCGCTGAAGCGGAAGCGGTGGCTCACCAGGCCGGCCGCGTCCAGCCGCCCGGACAGCACCGCGCGCAGCAGCTGCGGCGTGGCGGCCGTGTCGACCAGGCGCGTGGTGATGGTGATGTTCTGCGACCACAGGCCCTCCAGGTGCAGGTCGGCCTTGCAGCCATGCACCCCGACATTGGCCACCGCGCCGCCCGGCGCCACGATGTCGGCGCACAGCTCGAACGTGGCGGGCAGGCCGACCGCCTCGATCGCCGTGTCCACGCCAACGCCACCGGTCAGCTCCAGCACCGCCTTCACGGCGGCGCGCTCGACCGCGCGCACGGTGTGGGTGGCGCCTAAGCGCCGGCTCAGTTCGAGCCGGCGCGGATCGATATCGACCATGATGATCTGCTCCGGGCTGTAGAACTGCGCCGTGAGCAGCGCGGCCAGTCCGACAGGACCGGCGCCGACGATGGCCACGCTGCCTCCCGGCGCCACTTTGCCGTTTAGCACGCCGCACTCGAAGCCCGTCGGCAGGATGTCGCTCAACATGACCAGCGCGGCCTCCTCGGCCCCGGCCGGGATGCGGTACAAGCTGGTGTCGGCGTGCGGGATGCGCACGTACTCGGCCTGGGTGCCGTCGATCCTGTGCCCCAGCACCCAGCCGCCGTCGGTGCAGTGCGAGTACATGCCCCGCCGGCAGTACGGGCAGCGCGCACAGGATGTGATGCAGGAGATGAGCACCGGGTCGCCCGGCGCGAAGCCGCGCACGGCGCCGCCCACCGCCTCGATCACGCCCACGCCCTCGTGCCCCAGCGTGGTGCCGGGCAGGCAGGTCGGCACGTCGCCCTTCAGGATATGCAGGTCGGTGCCGCAGATGGTGGTGCGGGTCATGCGCACCACCGCGTCGCCGGGCGCCTGCAGCAGCGGCGCCGGCTTGTCCCGCAGCACCGGCTGCCCCGGCCCCTCATACACTATCGCGCGCATGGCCGCCGCCTCAGCCGATGGCCAGCTTCTTGGCGCCGCCGTTGGCGCGCTTGGGCAGGCTCAGCTCGAGCACGCCGTCGTGGTACTTGGCTACGGCCTGGCTCTCGTCCACCTCCTGGCCCAGCGAGAAGCTGCGCAGCTGCTGCCCCACGTAGCGCTCGCTGCGCAGCAACGTCTCGCCCTTTTTTTCCTCGTGCTCGCGCCTGGCTTCGGCGGCGATGGTGACCTGGCTGCCGTCGATCTGCACCAGGATGTCTTCCTTTTTCATGCCCGGCAGTTCAGCCTTGACGCTGTAGGCTTGCGCGTTCTCGGTCACGTCGATCCGGATCTGCGGCGGCGCGGCCAGCTCGCGCAGGGCGGACTTGAAGCCCATATCGCGGAAGAAGTCCTCCACGTTGCGCAGCGGATCGGCGCGGACCAGGTCGCGGAAGGGATCGAAGTGGGTCAGGTGGTGGTGTGCCATGGTGCTCTCCTATACGATGATGGAGCCGGAAAGTGCGTCGGGCGCCGGCTGCCCGCCCGTGTGTCGCTGGCTCGATTCTGCGGCAGGGCGCGGCCGCCTGCGCGCCGCAAAACCGACCTGGGACAAGTTTCCGCAAAATTTCTCGCGCAGCGCCCTATTTCGCAAAAAATTGATCTGGCTCCTTGTTCACGGGCGCCGATCTGGATAACACTGAATATCAGACCGGCGACCCTGCTGCGCCGCCAGAGCGCGCCCATACCCCATGCACACCGCCCCCGACACCGCTGCCTCAACCGCGCCGGCCGCCCCCGGCCGGAACTCCGCCTGCGCCACATGCCGCGGGCGCCACTTCTGCCTGCCCCAGGCCGGCGAGGCATCCGGCCGCGCGCCGCGCCGCATCCGCGTGGCGCGCGGCGCCGCCCGGTACTGCGCCGGCGCACCGGTCGG
>NZ_BAAKJE010000080.1:0-5140 GCF_059704565.1 Massilia sp. NBRC 108631 | reverse complement strand
TACATCAGCTGGTCGCGCTGGGCCAGCGTAAGGCTGATGGGGGCGAAGGCGTAGCGGGCGATGTCGGCCGGCGTGGCGGGCACGATGTCGATGCTGTAGCGCTGCCGGCGGCGCGGTTCGAGCGCGCTCCAGGCGCTCACGGGGGCGAAGAAGTAGCGCTTCTGCTGCGCGTCCAGCGCGGAGGGCAGGCCGAGCAGGATGCGCGGGTCGTAGAAGCGCATCACGACCAATTGACCGCCGTCGATTTCGCAATCCAGGCGGCGCGTGAGCATGGGCGCGAGCACGGGCAGCGTGTAGGGACTGGTTATCCAGCTGACGCTGGGCGCGGCCTGTTCCAGCCGCGCCTACGTGGTGAAGTCAAATTGCTTCGTGCAAACGCTAACGTAGTGGTCGATCGACGTGTCCTTCCTGGTCATATTAACGTTACCCCGAAGGGCGAAGTCATCCAAGTGATGAGCAGTGTGGGGTTGTCGGAGACCGAAAAACAGGCATTGCAGCGGGCGGGCGATATCCGCTGAGTTCTTAACTCAGGAAGGCTGGTCTGAGGGCGCCAACGGCGAGATCCTAAACTCCCGTGGTAGAAAACTGTTTGATATCGGCTTCATCAACGCGATCAAAAAAACACTTGCTTCATGATCGCACTGAAAAAGCGAATTCGTCGCCCCAGCCGGTTCAAGCTCACTAATCTCCAGACCCAAAGTATCTGAGCGTTTTACCCACATCATAGTGACACTTTTATGGTCGTGGAAAAGCCTTTACAACGACTTCGCCGTTTCGCGTGCTACTCTTTCGTTCTCTTCCGCTATCGCATAGTACTTGGAGTACGTTTCTATACGAGTGAAATCCTCAAGAGATCGAATCTCGTCTGGAGAGTAGCGCATCCGGCGGTTCATGACCGCAAACATTGTGAGTGCTGAGAGAAAGATCAGAGATACAAATATGAGAAGCATACCGCGCAATGAAAACACGCGCCCCCAAAATCCATGAATCTCCAAAGCAGGGGTCCAAGGAACCGGCGAAGGCATGAAACTCAGCGGATAAACCACTCCAACCAGAAATAACGCTGAAACCATTATTAGTGCCCACATAATCGCTGCTGATGACTCAGGGTTTGACGACGTGGCTTCGAGAAAGTCCGAAATCGTTCGCATGTGATGGCGTATCTCGACTTCTAACGCATCGATCGCTTCACGCTCCTTCTGAAGTTCGGCATGCGGATTATTAATTGATGAAAGCCTGCGCGAAATCGGATGTGACATGGGAATAGAGAATCCGTCTCCGCCCAACCCTAGCGATGATGCCAACGCCCCGGCCGCCCCAAGCTTTGAGCGACGCTCTGATTGAAACCGTGCCATTTCTTGGATGCGTTGTCGCTCAGCCTCAGCAGCCGCCTCACGCCTATCCTTTGCAGATTGAAGAGCTCGAATTGCATTTTCGCGCGCGAGATAAGGTGGGAACCTTAGCTTCGCATAGAGATCTTCTGACGTGAGGTTATCGTCCTTATCAAGGAGATCCTCAGCCTTCTCCAACTGACTCTCCGCCATGAGGCGAACATACCATGCAAAGGCAAGGTTTTCCGCACTATTCTCCAACTTGGTTGCTGCCGCTCGAAGCGACTTGAAGCGAGCAGTTCTTTCGCCGAATTGCGCTTGATTGGAAAGAATCTTAGTAATAATGAACGCACCAAAAATGCCAACTATCGCCGCCGAAGACTGCGAAAGTGAGCTGAAAAACCAATTCCAATCCATCGTATTTCCTATTAATTGTCCAATCAGTTCAAAACCGATTATTTTTAATATACAGCTACCGCAGCGGCCAACGCTATCGCCATCAGCCAAAACGCAGCATACTTATTTTCATGAGGGTTGACGATAGGGTTGCAATGGCTAGGGAACCGCAGATCAATTGAGTTTTTGGCGTCGCGGAGCTTGCTCGGTGCTTATCGTTTAAGTTCTACAAGTGAAAAATGGGACGTAAGAACGGCGAATTCGTCTCCGTTCTTACCGATTCTTACGCTCGGGACGGACCTCGGGTGTTGGGCAGCTTAAAGCGTCGGCCAGCGAGCACCAAGTTGGCGAAGGCGAACAGCGAGTAGAGCTGGGCAGTGTTCTTGGCCAGGCCCCGATAGCGCGTTTTGCGATGACGGAAAAGGTTCTTCAGCACATGGAACGGATGCTCGACTTTTGCCCGCACGCTTGCCTTGAGTACTTCAAGCTTTTCGCGTTGGCGCCCCAGCTTATTGTTCGGCAACGCCTTG
This sequence comes from Massilia sp. NBRC 108631, assembly GCF_059704565.1. Lineage (NCBI taxonomy): Bacteria > Pseudomonadati > Pseudomonadota > Betaproteobacteria > Burkholderiales > Oxalobacteraceae > Massilia > Massilia sp. NBRC 108631. The sequence goes on along the minus strand of NZ_BAAKJE010000080.1, from coordinate 2,883 downwards.
CGCACCGCGCGCTTCATGGCCACGAACCAGGTTACCGATTTCCCTTGATTCTCTTCGCGCTTTTCAACGCCTTGGTAGCCCGCATCGCCCAGCGCAGCAATCTCGTCGCCGTGCAGCAGCGCGTGCGCTTGCGTGACGTCGGCCACGTTGCCAGCCGTGCCGATCAGCGTGTGCACCAGACCCGAAGTCGCGTCCACGCCAATGTGGGCCTTCATGCCAAAGTGCCAGTCGTTGCCTTTCTTGGACTGGTGCATTTCGGGATCGCGTTGTTTGTCTTGGTTCTTGGTCGATGGTGGTGCCGCGATCAGCGTGGCGTCGACGATGGTCCCCTCGCGCATCATCAAACCCTTCTCGGCCAAGTGGCCGTTGATGGTGTCGAAGATTTGGCGCGTCAGGCCATTGGCTTCGAGCAGATGGCGGAACTTCAGCAAAGTCGTCGCGTCCGGTGCCGACTCGCGGTTCAGGTCGATGCCCACGAAACCCCGGATAGCTTGGCTGTCGTAGATCGCATCTTCAATGCCCTCGTCGGACAGCCCGAAGCACTGCTGGGCCACGTACATGCGCAGCATGCGCGCCAAGCCAATCGGCGGACGGCCAGCACCTGCGGCTTTCGGGTAAAACGGCTCAATGAGCTTGTGCAGCTTGCCCCATGGCGTAACTTGATCAATCTCGGCGAGGAATCGGTCACGCCGCGTGAGCTTCTTCTTGGCGGCGTACTCAAGGTCGGAAAAGCTTCGTTGCATGATCGGCTGGGCAGTGATGGACGATGTCGTATTGTCTCAGGTTCAGGTCGCCGCAGATGCAGCCGCTGAGGAATAATTCAGCGGTTCCCTAGCGGGATTGCCTCCTGGTTTGAGACCGACGCAAGAGCAATTGAACCGGATGGTTGATTCTGACTCTGACTTTCCCCTCAACTGATCGACCGCGCACTTTCGCATGCAAAAGTGGCGGGACATGAGGGAAAACGGCGCTCGCGCCCCGAGCCGGCCGGAGGCCGGGATACTTGAAAGGCCGCCTTGTAGCGGAAATATATGCGAACGTACGGCAAAACCCTTTTCGAAAAAGACGGATTCACTATGGTTGAAGTCTGGGAGATACATGCGGCTGGGCAGAAAGTCCTCATTGGCTATGCTATCTGCGATCCGGATGGCGGAGAGATCGACTTCTTCGGGTCTTATGACGATGCCCTTGCTGAGTTTCAGAGAATTACGGACGACAATGAACCACCTTCTGGATACGGACCCTAAGCTCAAGGAGAACGACATGATCTACCGCCCACTCGTCCGCTGCACCAACTGCGGTATCGAAACCACCAACCAGCCCGAAGGCGACGGTTGTCACGCCTGCTTAGCGAAAAAAGGCGTAAAGACGAAGGACTATGAGGTAAGGGGGCGCGTAGTCCGTCCGAAAATTGCATATGGCCGTCTCCGACCAAATCTGAGCGGATGTCCGCGCGCGACCGGCGAGATAACCGGGTGACATAGATGGCATTGCCTTGCTCGTCGTTGTACGTCTTTCCGGCGAACGCTCGCCGTCAGCGCAGTTGGCGTGGAATTGACATGCGGAACTAGTGTATCGGGCGCCTTTTTGTTCAGCTTTCTCCGGAGCCCCGCAATGGTTAGTCCTATTTTTCTTCCATATGGTCGATTTCAAGAGGCTGAGGTTTCACTTGGGACATGACGGCGCCTCTGAGTAGACCAGCGCGTTTCCTTAGTGAATATGCGTGCATAACACTAATCGGCGCAAACTGCACCGCTGCAACCTTAGCGTGGCCGATGATTACCGGAGAGTTGAAATTTATATTCTTTGGGTCGTCTAGAGGAAGATGCCATTTTCCACCAAAGCTTTCGCGTACAATTTCACCTAGGTAGCGTCCGAATGTAATGATCAGGTCTATTTTCGTTTCTTTGTCAACCGATTCTGTCATTTTGTCGAAAAGAGCTTCCAATTTTTCGAATGAATTAGGATCACGGGTTAGGTTGATCCCGTAATGCTCGGCCTTGTCTTCTAAGGCCTCCAATTGGTCGTCCATAATCATTAGGAAATGATCAAATTTTTCTAATTCCACAGCGTAATTCATGATAACCTTTCAAAATTTGGTGGGTGGGATCTGTGGCCCAATCTTGTAAATTATATTCGCCTTATCTAATGCATCCATGTACGGCCGTGATGCCCCTTTTTCAAGAATGTGCTCAACTTCCCATCCTAGGTCAACAAGTTCCTTATCTTTTTTTATTGCCAATATGTTTTCTTTTGTTAAACTTACAGGCCCAGTCTTTAGTTGCCCCGCATATTTCTCTTCTGCTTTGAGTATGTCGATTTGCCTATTGCCCAGTGATGTAGTGACGGTCCCTTCCTTCGCATTCATTGCAGTACGGTAATCCGCCTCGCGCTGCAGTCCATATTTATAATTCTGCATGTTAACGTCATACTGCTTGCTCCATTGCTCATACTCCTTCGGCCCCCCGCGCTTCTGATATCGCTCCCATCGGTCCGCTTTGTGTTCCGCACTCCCCGGAGTCAGATCCTTACCGGATCCCTTTCCACTCGTTTTGCAGTCCTCACAATCCTTTCCCTTGGTGGGAGTAGATTTTTCCTGCTTTGCTGCAGCCTCTTTCGCCGCCTCAGCCTCTTTCGCAATTTTAGCTTCCTTGGCCGCCGCTTCGGCTGCTTCGGCTTGTTTTTTTGCTTTCGTCAGGTCGGCAACGGTTTGCGTCAGCGCGGCGACTTTTTTCTCCAGGCCCATGATGGCCTTGGTGGCGCGGACGGCTTTGGCGGGCTTGGCCAGCGCGTCGCCCAAATAGGGCACCATGCTGACGGTGCTGAGCGCTGCGCCCCAGTAGTCGCCGCGCGCGATCGAGATGCCGGCGCCGACGATGTCGG
>NZ_BAAKJE010000079.1:0-4505 GCF_059704565.1 Massilia sp. NBRC 108631 | reverse complement strand
GTGCGCTGGCGCCAGCGCAACTTCAACGCGGACGCCTACGTCAGCTTCGCGCTGAACCCGGACGGCAGCATCGAGCGCATGAAGATGAAGCCGGTGTCGGCCGAGACGGATTTCAGCTACGACTTCGCCGACCTGGACCTGAGGCCGGTGCCTGCCAAAAAGTAGGGCGGGTTCGCGGAGCGTAAGCCGCCATCACGGCTGCCGCAGCTCGAACACGCGGCGCTTGCGCGCCGTGATTTCCGCCATGCCGCGCTGGAAGGCGGGGATGCTGTTGAACAGGCGCTCGAAGCTGCCGTCCTTTTTCGCCAGGCGCAGCCCGCGCTCGATGCGCGCGGCCAGCTCCGGCCGGCTGCGGCTGACGAAGAAATAGAAAGGCACGCGGTAGTGCAGGAATATGGTGGACTCGACCTGCAACCCTTCGCCCGGGTGCTGCTCCAGCTCCGCCCACGCCTCCTGCGCGCCGCGCGGCATATAGTCGAAGCGTTTCACGCGCAGCATGGGGAACAGGTATTCATAGCCGCCGGAGGTTTCCACCGGCAAGCCGTTAAAGCGCAGCACCCCGGTCGATGGCCAGTTGGTGCCTGCGCCGGCCTTCAGCCGGCGCAGGTCGTCCAGCGTGCGCACCGCCGCGAAGCGCGGCGCGTCCTCGCTGCGGATCAGGAATACGCGGTAGTCGTTCAATTCCTTGATCAGTGAAATGCGCACCGGCAGCAGCTCGGCTTCGCGCTGGCGGTCGGTGCCGTCCCACATGACGTTGATTACGCCATTGTTTTTCAGTTCGGTATTGCGCCGCAAGCTGGTCAATTCCTGGCCGTAGTAGGCCAGCGCGTACGGGCCGTCGGAGGCCACGGTCTTGTCCAGGGCAAGCTTCAGCAGGCGGGGGAAATAGGCGGCATGCTCCTTCGCGCTGGGGGAGACGGCGGGCAGCACGAAGCGCTGTATGGCCGGCGGTGTCGCCGGCTGCGGCGCGGCTGCCGACCGCTGCGGCGCGCAGCAGGCCAGCAGCAGGGCCAGGGGAAAATAAAGCTGGTTCATCACGCCGCTATAGTAGCGCATGGCGGCGTGATGCGGCCGGATGCAAGCGCTTAGTTCTTGGCCTCATCGGCGATGAGGCGGTACACCAGCGCGCCCAGCACGGCGCCGGCGATCGGCGCCAGCCAGAACAGCCACAGCTGGCTTACCGCCCAGTCGCCCACATACACGCCCACACCGGTGCTGCGCGCCGGGTTGACCGAGGTGTTGGTGACAGGGATGCTGATCAGGTGGATCAGCGTCAGCGCCAGGCCGATCGGCAGCGGGGCGAAGCCGGCCGGCGCGCGGCGGTCGGTGGCGCCCAGGATCACGATCAGGAACATCATCGTCATCACCACTTCCGTCACCAGCGCGGCGGTCAGCGAATAGCCGCCCGGCGAATGCTCGCCGTAGCCGTTGGAGGCCAGGCCGCCGGCCAGGCTGAAGCCCGCCTTGCCGCTGGCGATCAGGTACAGCACGCCGCCGGCGGCGATGGCGCCCAGCACCTGCGCCACGATGTAGGGCAGCAGCTTGCTGGCCGGGAAGCGGCCGCCGGCCCACAGGCCGATCGATACCGCCGGATTCAGGTGGCAACCCGAGATGTGGCCGATGGCATAAGCCATGGTCAGCACCGTCAGGCCAAACGCCAGCGACACGCCCAGCAGGCCGATGCCGACCCCGGGAAACGCCGCCGCCAGCACCGCGCTGCCGCAGCCGCCCAGCACCAGCCAGAAGGTGCCGACAAACTCTGCGCCATATGCTTTCATAGATACCCCTTAGTAAATTTAACGAATTAACAATTTATACCGGGGTGCAAGAAATGTCCATCCTTCGATGCGGCAGCGCCCTGCAAACAGCCAGCGCTCAGCCTATGGCTTGACGAACTTGAGCGTCATGCGGTCGCTCTCGCCGATGGCCTGGTACTTGGCGCGGTCCTTGTCCTTGTTGGTGTAGGTGGGCGGCAGCGCCCATACGCCGTTTTCGTGATCGGCCTTGTCTTTCGGGTTGGCGTTGATTTCCGACCGGGCCGCCAGCTTGAAGCCTGCGCTCTCCGCCAGTTTGATGACATAGGCTTCGTGCACGTAGCCCGAACTGGCCTTGTCGTCCTGCTTCATGCCGGCCGGCAGGCGGTGCTCCACCACGCCGAACACGCCGCCCGGCTTCAGCGTGTCGTACACGCTGGCGAACAGCATCTTCAGGCTGGCGTCGCCGTTGCCGATCCAGTTGTGGATGTTGCGGAAGGTGAGCACCATGTCCGCGCTGCCTTTGGGCGCGTAGCTGTATACATTGTTGTTCGGCTCGAAGGCGCCCAGCACCACCTTGTCATAGGAGGCCGGCACCGCGTTCAGGCGGTCCTGGAAGCGGGCGGCGGCCTTGCGCACGTTCTCGGTGGCCGAGCCGGGCGTGCTGCCGGCGGCGATCAGCTTGCCGTCCTTGCGCAGGTAGGGGCCGAGGATCTCGGTGTACCAGCCGCCGCCCGGCGCCAGTTCCACCACGGTCATGTTGGGCTGGATGCCGAAGAAGGTCAGCGTTTCATATGGGTGGCGGGCGGCGTCGCGCGCCACGTTGGCCGGCGTGCGCGCGGTGTTGGCGATGGCTGCCTTGAGCGCGTCGTCGGCCAGCGCAGGGGCGGCCAGGCCACAGGCGATCACTGCGCCGAGTATGAATTGTTTCATGCATGTCTCCAGGTTGTTGACGACGCGTGGCGGTCGTCTGCGCCGATCATCGGGGAACTCGCTGGCCGGGTCAAGCAGATTCGACAGTGTCCGCGCCGCCCCGTCCGGACACCGGGCGGACACTCGCGCGGACACTTCGGACACCCGCGGCTTGCGTCGCGCAAGCCGGTATCGGCCTGCGTGCTGGAGTGGGGCGGCGGCGCCGAAAACATTTGCAATGGCATAAAACTTGCGTCATGGTGTGCTTTCCGGCGAAGGTTCTTTTGGAGAGATTATGGAACGACGTGCATTCCTCAATATCAGTGGTTTGGCCCTGGGCACGATGCTGCTGCCCGCATACGGCAGGGCGATCGCGGCCGAAGAGCTGCTCAAGCCGGCGGACACCGCCTTCAAGAAAATGCTGGCCGATACGGCCATGACGGCCGCCACCCAGGCCGGCGCCAGCTACTGCGACGTGCGCATCGGCCGCTACCTGAACCAGTTCCTCACCACGCGCGACCTGAACGTGGAGAACATCACCAATACCGAATCGGCCGGCGTCGGCGTGCGCGTCATTGCCCACGGCGCCTACGGCTTTGCCGCCACCAGCGACGTCTCGCCGGACGGCGTGGCGGGCGCGGCGCGCCAGGCGGTGGCCATCGCCAAGGCCAACTCCAGGCTGCAAAGCACGCCGCTGCAGCTGGCGCCGGTGACCGGCGCCGGCACCGTGTCCTGGGCCACGCCCTACAAGAAGGACTGGCGCGCGGTGCCGATCAAGGAAAAGGCCGAGCTGCTCATCGCCGGCAACAAGGCCGGCCTGGACGCGGGCGCCAGCTTCATGCAGTCCTTGCTGTTCCAGGTGAACCAGCAGAAGTACTTCGCTTCCACCGACGGCTCCTATATCGACCAGGACCTGCACCGCCTGTGGGTGCCGTTCTTTGCCACCGCCGTCGACAAGGGCACCGGCAAATTCCGTTCGCGTTCCGGCCTGTCGTCGCCGGTCGGCATGGGCTACGAATACCTGGACGCGCGCAAGGAGGACAAGTTCCAGGCCGCCGGCGGCGTCACCACGCTGTACCGCAACTCCTACGACCTGATCGAGGACGCCCGCAACGCCGGCAAGCAGGCCAAGGCCAAGCTGTCGGCCAAGTCGGTCGAGCCGGGCAAGTACGACCTGGTGCTCAGTCCCGAGCACATGTGGCTCACCATCCATGAATCCGTGGGCCACCCGACGGAACTGGACCGCGTGCTCGGCTACGAAGCCAATTTCGCCGGCACCAGCTTCGCCACGCTGGACAAGTGGCAATCGAAGAAATTCAAGTACGGCTCGGACATCGTCAACATCGTCGCCGACAAGACCGCCCCGGGTTCGCTGGGCGCGGTCGGCTACGACGACGAAGGCGTGAAGTGCAAGCGCTGGGACATCATCCGCGACGGCGTGCTGGTGAACTACCAGGCCACGCGCGACCAGGCCCACATCATCGGCGAGAAGGAATCGCACGGCTGCTCGTACGCGGACAGCTGGAGCAGCGTGCAGTTCCAGCGCATGCCCAACGTGTCGCTGGAGGCGGGCAAGAAGAAGCTCACGCCGGACGACATGATCAAGGACGTCAAGAAGGGCATCTACATCGTCGGCGACGGTTCCTTCTCGATCGACCAGCAGCGCTACAACTTCCAGTTCGGCGGCCAGCTGTTCTACGAAATCAAGGACGGCAAGATCACCCGGCCGCTGGAAGACGTGGCCTACCAGTCCAACACCCAGGAATTCTGGAACGCCTGCTCCGCCATGTGCGACGAGCGCGACTGGCGCATGGGCGGCTCCTTCTTCGACGGCAAGGG
>NZ_BAAKJE010000078.1:0-455 GCF_059704565.1 Massilia sp. NBRC 108631 | reverse complement strand
AGCATCGACATCGTGCCCGCCACGCCGGCCGACATCGCCCGCTACGCCTTCGCCCCCATCAGCCTTACGCTGGCCCAGCGCGACCAGCTGATGTACTTCGACAAAGAGAACCTGTACGAAAGCATCGTCCGGCATTGGGAAGAGACCTGCCCGGAGGACATCGCCGGCATCAAGCGCGGCATGCTGCGCGAAGCGGCCATCGCAGCGGTCAGCCGCGCCAACGGCTACGGCATCACCGATCCCAGCGCGCAGCACCTGTTCGCCGGCCTGATGATGACCGTCTCGCCCTCGTTCGACGACAACGCCATGGTCAAAGCCCATCTGAGCAACCCCGATGTGCCGCAGGCCGAACGCCTGAGCCGGATGATTGCGCAACTGCCGGAACAGGCCTGGGAGCAAATCGTCAAGGCCAAGCGCTACGACGCCCTGTTTGAACTGGCGCCTGGCCAAACGGG
>NZ_BAAKJE010000077.1:0-47577 GCF_059704565.1 Massilia sp. NBRC 108631 | reverse complement strand
GCGCGCCCCCGGCACGGCGCCACCGGAGGCGGCGCGGCAAGCGGCGGGAACTGCGGCTGCAGCGCCACAGCCCACGCTGCTGGTGGTGGACGATACGCCGGAAAACCTGCGCCTGATCGCCGACCTGTTCGAAGGCCAGTACCGTGTGCGCGTGGCGCACAACGGTCCCAAGGCGCTGGCCATGTGCACGTCCGACAATCCGCCCGACCTGGTGCTGCTGGACGTGATGATGCCGGGCATGGACGGCTTCGAAGTGGCGCAGCGCCTGCGGGAGCATCCGGCCAGCGCCCACATCCCCATCATCTTCGTCACCGCCCTCACCGACGAGGCGGCACGGCGGCGCGGCCTGACGCTGGGCGCGGTCGACTTCGTCAGCAAGCCGGTGGACCCGGACATCCTGCAACTACGCGTGCACAACTTCATGCGCTACATCGCCGTGCACTTGCAACGGCAGGCCGAGTACGACGCGCTGCTGGAGACGGCCCGCCTGCGGGAAGACGTGGAACGCATGCTGCGGCACGACATCAAGGGACCGCTGGCCGGCGTGCTCGGCATGGCCCAGCAGCTGGCGCAGCAGCTCGACGGCGCGCCCGCATCGGCGTCGGCATCGGCCGCCAGCCCGGCGCACCAGGCGCAGCTCATCGCCGCCACAGCCCAACAGGCGCTGGACACCGTCAGGCTCTCGGCCGACCTGTTCATGATCGAGACCGGCACTTTCCAGCTGGTGGCGGAGCCGGTCGACCTGTCCGCATTGCTGCACAAGGTGGCGCATGCCACGGGCGCCGCCTGCGCGGGCAGCGGCGTATCCATCGCCGTGGACGCCCCGGCAAGTGCCGGGCATGCACATGCCGACGGCACGCTGTGCCAGGCCATCTTCCACAACCTGGTGAAGAACGCCTGCGAGGCTGCGGCAGCCGCGCCGGACGGGCAAGTGCGCATCACCCTGCACGACGCCATGCCGCTGACGGTCACGGTTGAAAACAGCGGCGCCGTACCGCCCGCCATAAGGGAACGCTTCTTCGAGCGCTACGCTTCCTATGGCAAAACCGGCGGCAGCGGCATCGGCACCTATTCGGCCAGGCTGCTCGCCGAAGCGCAAGGCGGGAGCATAGCCATGGCCACCGACGACGCCCAGAACCGCACCACTTTGACCGTGGCACTTCCGCGCGCTGCCATACCACTTTAAATCCAATACCAACTGGTACGCACGAAATAACAGAATGTCCCATTTGAGACATTCTGTTGCTGTGCTATGGCATTTCACCCTTTTAAGCGATGGCGGGGATGATCCGCTCTCTATTGCGAATCCACCACTGGTCTTAGATTGGCAGTAATTTTTAAAACCACTTGACTACCACTTTTCATGCTCGCATTCTGGTTCCTGGCTTAGCAACAAAAGCCGGAGACAAATCCAGAAATAATACCTAGACCAAGGAGCATGTATGGGAAGCGCGATCAAGGCGAATCACCTGCTGGCCGGCCTGCTGGGCGGCGTACTCGCCGCTTGCGGCGGCGACGGCAGCAACACTACAGCACAACCGCAGGCCATGCGCCTGCTCGCGATGGCGGCGGCGGACACCGGCTGCCCCGCCTGGGACGCCGGGGCGGTCTATACCGTGGGCATGTGCGTCACGCACAACGGCGCCACTTACAAGGCCAAATGGTGGACCCAGAATAATGTGCCGGGCACCGAGCAGTGGGGCCCATGGGAACTGCAGGCCAGCACGCCGACCCCGACCCCGACACCCACCCCTACGCCGACGCCCACCCCCACCCCCACCCCGACTCCGACTCCGACGCCAACGCCTACTCCCACCCCTACTCCCACCCCGAACGGCCGTGAAATCGGCTCCTACTTCGCGCAGTGGGGCGTGTACGGGCGCGGCTACGAAGTGGCCGACATCCACACCACCAAGACCCCGGTCAACGGCGTCCAGACCAGCATCGCCGACCAGCTCACCTTCATCAATTACGCTTTCGGCAACGTCTACCAGAAGAACGGCGGCTACGAGTGCGACATGGTGACGCGCGCCGAAACCGGCAACGAGAACCCCACCTCGCCTGCGGCCGGCACCGGCGGCGACGCCTATGCCGACTACCAGCGCCAGCCTGCCCGCACCGTCAACGGCCAGCCGGTGCCGTGGGACGCCCCGCTGTCCGGCAACTTCCTGCAACTGAAGCTGCTCAAGGCGCAGCATCCCAACCTGAAGGTGTTCATCTCGCTGGGCGGCTGGAGCTGGTCCAAGTTCTTCTCGGCAGCAGCCAAGACCGACGCTCTGCGCAAGCAGCTGGCCAAGTCCTGCGTGAAGATGTTCATCGCCGGCGACCTGCCGGTACAGGACGGACGCGGCGGTCCCGGCTCCGCCAAGGGCGTGTTCGACGGCATCGACATCGACTGGGAATACCCGGGCGGCGGCGGCCAGCCCTACAACACGGTCGACACGGTGAACGACAAGCACAACTTCACCTTGCTGATGGCCGAGTTCCGCGCCCAGCTTGACGCGCAAGGCGCCATCGACGGCAAGCGCTACCCGCTGACCGCCGCCGTGGGGGCCGGTGCGGACAAGATCGCGCAGACCGAACCCGCCCTGTACGGCCCGTACATGGACTGGATCAACCTGATGACCTATGACTTCCACGGCGCGTGGGAAAGTAGCACCAACTTCCACGCCGCGCTATACCACGATCCCGCCGATCCATCGACCGGCAACGTCGCCAAATACAACGCGCACGATGCCATCACTGCCCTGGTGGCGGCCGGCATGCCGAAGAATAAGATCCTGCTCGGCGTGCCGTTCTACGGACGCGGCTGGAAAGGCGTCACGGCGGGCCCGAACGGCAATGGCCTGTACCAGTCCGCTACCGGCGGTGCACCCGGCGCCTACGAGACCGGCATCGAGGACTACAAAGTGCTGATCGCCAAGGCAGGCCAGCGCTGGATGCACCCGGCCACCAAGCAGCTGTTCCTGTACACCGGCACCGGCGAATGGTGGAGCTACGACGACCCGGCCGTCATCGGCACCAAGATGAAGTACGTGCGGGACGAGGGCCTGCGCGGCGCCTTCTCCTGGGAGCTGGACGGCGACGCCAGCGGCGCCCTGACCAGCGAAGTGTGGAAAGGACGGTAAGCCCATGAAGACGCGCGCAATGACACGGGCAGTCGTCCGAACCGCCGGCATCAGCGATGAATGGAAATGCTGGATCGCCGAGAACCTCATCCTCGGCAGCCACCCGGACACGCTGGCCGGCATCCTGGTCAAGTCCGGCGTCATTGCGCGCGATGCGCACGCAGAGATCCAGGCCGCGCTGCGCAGCCCCTACCTGCAAGGCGTACAGCGCCTGCACAACCGTCTCGCCAAGCGCGACTGGGTGTTGGGCATCCAGTCGCAGCTGAACCGCCTGGCGTCCGAGGCCGCGCAGATCCCGCGCCGCGAGCGCCTGTCGACGGAGGACTTCCTGCACCAGCACTACAGCCTCAACCGGCCCGTCATCATCACCGGCATGCTGGACGGCAGCGTTGCGCGCGCTGAGTGGACACTGGACACGCTGGGCGAACGCTTCGCGGACCGCGAGGTGGAAGTACAGTTCGGCCGCAATGCGGATCCGGACTACGAAATGAACAGCCTCGCGCACAAGCGTCGCATGCCTTTCGGCGAGTACGCGGCGCTGGTACGCAGTAGCGGCGTGACCAACGACTTCTACATGACGGCCAACAACGACACGCAGAACCGCCAGGCGCTGCACGAACTGTGGGCCGACGTCCCCGCCTTGCCCGACTACCTGACAGGCGAGCGTGCGGGATTTTTCTGGCTGGGTCCGGCGGGCACCATCACCCCCTTCCATCACGATCTGACCAACAACTTCATGGTGCAGATCTCGGGCCGCAAACGCGTACGCCTGATCGCGCCGTGCGATACGCCCCGGCTGTACAACCAGCGGCACTGTTTCACGCCGGTGGACGGCCGCGCCATCGACCTGCAGCGTTTCCCGGCCATGGCCTGCGTGCCGGTGCTGGACTGCGTGCTGGCGCCGGGCGAGATCCTGTTCCTGCCGGTGGGCTGGTGGCACTTCGTGGAGGCGTTGGACGTCTCCATCACCGTCTCAGCCACCAACTTCCGCTGGGACAACGACTTCTACAGCAACTACCCACAACATCACGATTTCTAAATCGACAATCGGAGACACAATGAAAACCAATATGCTGATGCTCATGCTGCTGAGCGGCGCCCTTGCGGCCTGCGGCGGCGCGGGCGACACCACCACCACCCCCACCGCAAAAAAACTCGCCGGCGCCACTGCCGGCGTTGCCGCCGCAGCGTGCGACGAATGGGCGGCCGCCAGCGTGTACACCGCCGGCGCCTGCGTCACCTATCAAGGCAAGACCTACAACGCGAAATGGTGGACCCAGAACAACGTGCCCGGCGCCGAACAGTGGGGCCCATGGGAGCTGCAGGCAACCACGCCGACGCCCACGCCTACCCCGACGCCCACGCCAACGCCAACGCCCACACCCACACCGACGCCGACGCCGACACCGGTTGCCTGCCGCCCCGACGGCCTCGCCTCGCCGGTCACCAACGTACCCTACTGCAGCGTCTACGATGCCAACGGCCGCGAGAAGCTGGCCAATGGCCTGAACCGCCGCATCGTCGGCTACTTCACCAGTTGGCGTACGGGCGGGGGCGGCACGCCGTCCTACCTGGTCAACAACATCCCTTGGGACAAGATCACCCACGTCAACTACGCCTTCGCGGCGGTGGACAGCGCCAACAAGGTGCAGATCGGCAGCGGCCCCGCCAACCCGGACACCGGCCTGACCTGGCCCGGCAACCCGGCAGCCGCGATGGATCCGGCACTGCCCTACAAAGGCCACTTCAACCTGCTCGCGCAGTACAAGAAGAAGCACCCTGGCGTGAAGATCATGCTGTCCGTGGGTGGCTGGGCGGGCAGCGGCGGCTTCTACACCGCCACCACCAACGCCGACGGTACGCTGAACAGTGCAGGCATCAACACCCTGGCCGATTCCATGGTCGCCTTCCTGCGCCAGTACACCTTCTTCGACGGCATCGACATCGACTACGAGCACCCCACCACCAATAACGAAGCCGGTAACCCGCTCGACTTCGGCGCATCGAAACCGCGCCTGGCTGGCCTGATGAAGAGCTACAACGTGCTGCTCAAGACCGTGCGCGAAAAGCTCGACAACGCCGCCGTGGCGGACCAGAAGTACTACATGCTCACCATCGCCGGCTCCGCCTCCGCGTGGATACTGCGCGGCGAGGAAAACCTGTCCGGCCTGAAGTACCTGGACTATGCCAGCCTGATGTCGTATGACCTGCACGGCGGCTGGAACCAGTACGTCGGCCCCAACGCCGCCCTGTTCGACGACGGCAACGACGCCGAACTCAAGGCCGGCAACGCCTACCAGTACGGCGGCATCGGCTACCTGAACGTGGACTGGGCCTACCGCTACTACCGTGGTGCGCTGCAGGCCGGCCGCATCAATATCGGCGTGCCCTACTACACGCGCGGCTGGAAGGACGTCACCGGCGGCAGCAGCGGCCTGTGGGGCACCAGTCCGCTGGTCAGCAACACGGTCACCTGCGCGGGCGTGAAAACCTGCGGCAGCGGCGCCACCGGCATCGACAATGTCTGGCATGACCTGGACAGCAACGGCCAGCCGGTGCCCGGCGGCGGCAACCCGCTGTGGCACGCGCTCAACCTGCAGAACGCCATCGTGCCGGACTACCTGGGCGCCTACGGCGTGACCGAGAAAACGCTGACCGGCACCTACGTGCCGAACTACAGCGCCACCATGGCCGCGCCATGGCTGTGGAACGCCACCCGCAAGGTGTTCCTGTCCACCGAGACGGCGCAGTCGATGGCCGCCAAGACCCAGTACGTCATCGACAACAACATCGGCGGCATCATGATCTGGGAGCTGGCGGGCGACTACGCGTGGGACGCCACCAAGCGCGGCGGCCAGGGCGAGTACTTCATGGGCTACACGCTGACCACCAATATCTACAACGCCTTCAAGGCAGCGGGCCCATACGGCGCTGCGCGCGCCGAATCGGTGATTCCGGCCAGCAGCGCCAAGGTGAGCATCGAACTGGGCGGCTGGAAGCTGGGTGACAGCAACTACCCGATCAATCCAGTGATGACAGTGACGAACAACAGCACCGCCACCATCCCGGGCGGCTCGGTGGTGGAGTTCGACTATCCGGTGTCGGCCCCGGCCAGCATGAGCGACCAGTCGGGCTACGGGCTGGCCGTGATCAAGGCCGGCTACACGGGGCCGAACAATATCGGCGGTTTCAAGTCCAACTTCAACCGCGCCAAGTTCACCATACCGGCATGGCAGTCGCTGGCGCCGGGAGCGTCCGTATCGCTCACCCTGAACTACACGCTGCCGATTTCCGGGCCATCCGCCTACACCATCACCGTCAACGGCGTGCGCTACGCGCTGGCTGACGAATATCCGGACCTGCCGGTGGTCCTCAAGTAAGCCTGCGGCGGCTCATGGCGGGTTACGGCCTCCGGCCTGATCCGCCTGCGCGCCCAACGCCGTCCCGTACGGCATCACAACAACGGAGACACCATGCCCATCCGATTTTACGCGCCGCTGCTTGCCGCCCTGCTCGCGGCCTGCGGCGGCAGCGACACCGCGTCACAAACCGGCGCCGCCCGGCGCCTGCTGGCCGGCACCGCCTCGACCTCAGCCGCGGCCGCATCCTGCCCCACCTGGTCGACCACCCAGGTTTACACCGCCGGCATGTGCGCCATCCACCTTGGCAAGCAATACGAAGCCAAATGGTGGACCCAAAGTAGCGCCCCCAGCACGGCCGACACCTACGGTCCCTGGAAATACATCGCCGAGGCCACCGACCCGGGGCCGGATCCCGGCCCCGGCACGCCGCCCGGCGGCATCCCCACGAAAGCCCAGGCCGAAGCACGCGAAGCCGAACTCACCAACAACGACTTCTTCCGCAAGGTGAAAGCCAGCATCCGCACGCTGGACAACCCCGCCGTGGAAGCGGTCACGCCCGGCGCCGCCGCGAACCCGGTCAACGTCAAGCGCGTCGAGCGCCTGCTGTCGTCCGCCAGGTGGGACTTCTACTTCGGCATGCGCGAGCCAAGCTACACCTACCGCCGATTCCTGCAGGCGGTGGCCAAGTTCCCCGCCGTCTGCGATGACTACACCGACAGCCGCAACGCCGACAACATCTGCCGCCGCACGCTGGCCACCATGTTCGCCCACTTCGCCCAGGAAACCGGCGACCATAACGCCAGCATCCCGCTGCCGCAGTGGCGCCAGGGCCTGAAGTACTTGCGCGAGATGGGCTGCGACGAAACCGGCACCGGCTGCGGCTACAACACAGAATGCGCCGACCCGGTGTTCAACTCGGTCTGGACCTGCGGCAAAAACGCCGATGGCAGCTACAAGAAGTATTTCGGACGCGGCGCCAAGCAGCTCTCCTACAACTACAACTACGGCCCCTTCTCGCAGGTAATGCACGACGGCGACCAGTCCGTGCTGCTGAAGGACCCGGACCTGGTGGCATCGACCTGGCTCAACCTCGCTTCCGCGACCTTCTTTTTCGTCTACCCGCAGCCGCCCAAGCCGTCCATGCTGCACGTGATCGACGGCACCTGGATACCGAATGCGGCCGACGCGGCGGCGGGCGCCGGCAACAACTTCGCCACCACCATCATGATCATCAACGCCGAATGCGGCACCGGCACGGAGAAGGCGGCGGCGCAGAACCGCATCGACTACTACCAGCAGTTCGCGGCGGACCTGGGCTGGAACACGGCGGGCGAGCAGCTCTCCTGCGCCACCATGCAGCGCTTCGGCCCATCCAGTTCCGCCGCCTACAGCATCTATTGGGAAAAGAACTGGAACAGCGGCGGCGACTACCAGTGCCAACTGGTGAGCTACCAGACCCCGTACAGCGCCCTCATTCCCGGCAACTATGCCAGGTGCGTGGAGAAAAACTGGAACGTGGTGCTGAACTAAAGCCGCAAGGGACTGCCCGGTTCCGGGCAGTCCTGCCCTGTGGCGGGCAATCGTCCCGGCCGTAGCGCCGCGCCCGGCACGCCCGCAGCGCATCCAAGCCCTTGATATCACGGCAAAAAACCACCCGCACGCGGTCCTGGCACAGGCCTTGCAACAGGAGCAGCATCTCTTGCAACGCGCACCGCCATGGACACTGCCCTCGATCCCCGCATCATCAACCGCCGCCGGCGCCGCACGCTGGCCGCCGGCATCGGCGCCCTCGTGCTGGTGTGCGCAGCCGCGTGGGGGATCAACCGCGCGGCCAGTCCCGGCGTGAGCAGGAACGACATCAGCGTGGCCGAGATCCGGCGCGGCAGCATCGCCAGCACCGTCAGCGCCTCCGGCATTGTGGTGCCCGAGCACGAGGAACTGGTGCCCAGCCCGATCCAGAGCCGCGTGGCCAAGGTGCACGCCAAGCTGGGACAGCAGGTCGCGGCGCATGAACTGCTGCTGGAACTGGACGACCGCAGCGTGCGCCTTGCCATCGACGCCATCCAGGAGCAGATCGCGCAGCAGGACAACCGCATCCTCGGCCTGACGCTGGAGATGGACCAGAAGCGCAAACAGTATGCCAGCGCCATCGAGCTGCTGGAGCTGGACCTGCAAAGCACGCGCGCCAAGCGCGAGCGCTACGCCACCCTGCGCAAGGTTGGCGCGGTGTCCGGCGAGGACATGCTGACGGCGGAGCTGAACGTGCAGCGCATCGAGGTGCAGCTGCGCCAGCAGAAGGAACTGATCGAAGACAACCGCCGCAGCACCGCCAGCGGCATCGAAGGCGCGCGGCTGCAGAAGTCCATCCTGCAAAAGCAGCTGGACCAGCAGCAGATCCTGCTGGCGCAAACCCGGGTGCGGGCGCCCTTCGCCGGCATGCTGACTTCCCTCGCGGCCGAGGAAGGTGCGGCGGTCGCCGTCGGCCAGCTGGTGGCCAAGGTGTCCGACCTGGCCAACTACCGCGTGGAAGCCACGCTGTCGGACTTCCACACGCGCCTGCTCAGTCCCGGCCAGGCGGTGCGCGTGGAGCAAGGCAAGCAGCTGCTGGCGGGGCGCGTGCATACCATTCTGCCGGAAATCCAGAACGGCAGCGTCAAGCTGCTGGTGGCGCTCGAACAGCCCAGCCACCCGCTGCTGCGCAACAAGCTGCGCGTGGACGTGAACATCGTCATCGAACAGAAGGCCAACGTGCTGGTGGCCGACAGCGGACCTGCCTTCAACGGCAAGGGGCGCCAGGCCGTGTTCGTGCTGCGCGGCGGCGTCGCGCGCAAGACCATGCTCGACATCGGCGCCGGCGACGGCAAGGCGGTGGAGATCGCCGGCGGCGCCCAGCTTGGCGAGCGCGTCATCATCTCCGACACCAGCCGCTACCAGGAACACGACAGCATCCGCGTCGAATAAGGGAAGACCATGATCCAGCTTGAAAAAGTAAGCAAGACCTACCAGACCGATAAGGTGGAAACCCTGGCGCTGAAGGACATCGACCTGCATGTGAAGGAAGCCGAATTCGTTTGCATCATGGGTCCCAGCGGCTGCGGCAAGAGCACCCTGCTCAATCTTATCGGCCTGCTGGACCGGCCCGGCTCGGGCACCATCCGCGTCGGCGGCGCGCCGGTGAAGTCCTACCGCGACAAGGAAGTGGCGCGGCTGCGCAACCGCACCTTCGGCTTCATCTTCCAGAGCTTCCACCTGATTGCCGACCTGCGCGTGATCGACAACGTGGAACTGCCGCTGCTCTACCGCAGCGGCGTCACGGCGGCCGAGCGCAAGCGCCTGGCGCGCGAGGCGCTGGAGAAGGTGGGCCTGGGCGCGCGCATGGAACACTACCCCAATCAACTGTCCGGCGGCCAGCAGCAGCGCGTGGCGATCGCGCGCGCCATTGTGGGCCGCCCGCAAGTGCTGCTGGCCGACGAGCCGACCGGCAACCTGGATAGCAAGATGGGGGCCGAGGTCATGGACATCCTGCTCAAGCTGAACGCCGAAGGCACCACGGTGGTGATGGTGACGCACGACGAAACCGAAGCGCGGCGCGCCAATCGCATCGTGCGCGTGTTCGACGGCCAGCTGGTGGCGTAAGGGGACGGCATGCTACGCAACTATCTGCTTACCGCCTTCAAGGTGTTGATGCGGCGCAAACTGTTCACCGCCATCAACCTGGCCTGCATCGTGCTCACGCTGGTGGTGCTGCTGGTGGTAACCGCGCTGCTGCAGAACGCCTTCCAGCCCAGCGGCGTGGAAGGCCGCAGCGGACGCTATCTGCAAGTGCACAAGATCGAGGCGCGCGGCCCCGACAACCAGCAGAGGAGCCGCAGCCCGCTGGGCTTCAAGCTGATCGAACAATCGCTCAAGCCGATCAAATCGGCGCAGCTGGTGTCGGCCGTCACGAGCCCGGAAACGGTGTCGGTCTACCAGGGTGAGCGCGTCAGCGAACTGCTGCTGCGCCGCACCGATGCCGAGTACTGGCAGATCCTGGACTTCACGCTGCTGGCCGGGCGCGTGCTGCACGAGGACGACATGGCGCAGGGCCGCATGGTGGCTGTCATCAACGCGGCCACCGCGCGCAAGCTGTTCCCCGGCGTGTCGGCCCTGGGCCAGCCGCTCAGCACTGGCGGCCAGCTGTTCAAGGTCATCGGCGTGGTGCAGGACGAGCTGCACTTGAACGCCTTCTCCGATATCTGGGTACCGCACACCACCTACGCGTCCACGGAGTACCGCAACCAGCAGTTCGGCAATTTCACCGCGCTGCTGATGGCGCACGACCAGGCCGGCCTGCCACTGATCAAGCAGGACGTGATGCGCGCAGCGCGCAACTTCCAGTTCGACGACCCCAAGGCGTGGGCTACCGCGCACTTCTGGGCCGACAGCAAGCTGGAGCTGTTCTCGCGCATGCTCACGCAAAGCGAAAGCGAGGACTCCGGCGCCACCACTGTGCTGGCGGTGATCGCCGTGCTGATGCTGCTGTTCATGCTGCTGCCCGCGCTCAACCTGGTGAACCTGAACATGGGCCGCATCATGGAGCGCAGCGGCGAGATCGGCGTGCGCAAGGCCTTCGGCGCCACCAGCGCCCAGCTGGCCGGCCAGCTGCTGCTGGAGAATGTACTGCTGTGCCTCGCCGGCGGCGGATTGAGCCTGCTGTGCACCTGGGGCTTGCTGGCCTGGCTGGAAGCGTCCGCCATCATTCCCTACCTGAAAGTGCAGCTCAACCTCACCGTGTTCGGCTACGGCCTGCTGGTCACCACCGTGTTCGGCCTGCTGTCCGGCGTGGTGCCGGCCTGGAAAATGTCCCGCCTCGATCCTGTCCATGCCCTGAAGGGAACCGCCTGATGCTGCGCCATCTGCTGAAACTGATCTGGAAGCGCAAGTCGCGCAACCTGATGCTGACGCTGGAAATCCTGCTGGCCTTCGTGCTGGTGTTCGCCATTGCCGCTTTCGGTGCGCGCAGCTGGCAGCTGTACCGGATGCCGCTCGGCTACCAGCCAGGCAACGTGTGGTCGGTGACGATCAAGACCAGCAGGGACACGCCGCCGATGAAAGGGGATGCCCAGCTGCGCGACCATTTCAGGCGCACGCTGGCCGCGCTGCCGCAAGTGGAGGACGTCGCCTTCAGCAATTTCTCCCCGTTTCAGCACGCCAACATGAGCAGCACCTTCCGCCTGCCGCCGGATGCGCGCGCCGTTCGCGTCGGCATGATGGAAACCAGCGACGCTTTCTTTCCCGTGCTCGGCATGCAGGCGCTGGCCGGCGCGTGGTACTCGGCTGCCGACGACGGGCTGGCCGACACGCCGGTCGTGATCAACCGCCTGTTCGCCGAACAGCTGGCGCCCGGGCCGGACGCTGCCGGGCGCGCCGTCGGCAAGATATACATGAGCAGCGAATACTCCGGCACTCCCAGCCGCTACGTGGTGCGGGCAGTGGTGGAAGACTTCCGCCAGCAGGGCGAGTTCTCCACGCCGCGCCCCTACATGCTGCTGCGCTTCGGCCCGGACGCCACCATGCACGGTGCGCAGACCATCCTGCTGCGCATGAAAGCCGGCACCCCGCGCAGCTTCGAGGCGGTGTTGCAGGCGCAGCTGAAAGGCATGCGCCCCGGCTGGGAGTTCGCCATCTCGCCGCTGGACGATTTGCGCAGCGCCATGCACAAGGTGGACATGGCGCCGCTGCTGGTGCTGTCGGTGGTGGCGGCCTTCCTGCTGCTGATGGTGGCCTTCGGCCTGTTCGGCGTGCTGTGGCAGAACACCACGCGGCGCATCCCGGAGATCGGCCTGCGGCGCGCCATCGGCGCCAGCGCCGGCGACATCTACCGCCAGATCATCGCCGAACAGTTCTTGCTCAGCAGCGTGGCCATGCTGGCCGGACTGGCGTTGCTGGTGCAATTGCCGCTGACCGGCGCGTTGGGCGCGGGCCTGAACTGGCAGGTTTTTTTCGCGGCGGCGGGGCTGGCGATGCTCATTATCTATCTGCTATCCTTGCTTTGCTCGGTGTATCCTGGCTGGCGCGCCAGCCGCCTCAGCCCGACCGAAGCGCTGCACTACGAGTAGACCAACCGTAACGGACAACCAGCTTCAATGGCCCCAATGGAATCATCCCGCAAGCCCCGCATCCTCATCGTCGATGACGACAGTGCCGTCCTGGTATCGCTGGCCTTGCTGCTCAAGCAGTCCGGCATGGCGCCGCACAGCTGCGACGAGCCGCGCCGCGCGCTGGCACTGCTGGCGGCCGAACCCTTCGACCTGGTGCTGCAGGACATGAACTTCTCGCTGCAGACCAGTGGCGAGGAGGGCCTGGAACTGCTGGGCCGCATCCGCCAGCAGTATCCCGACCTGCCGGTGCTGTTGATGACCGCCTGGGGTTCGATCGCGCTGGCCGTGAAAGGCATGCAGGCGGGCGCGGCCAACTTCTTCACCAAGCCCTGGGACAACGCGCAACTGGTGGCGCTGATCCGCGCCACTTTGGACAGCCATGCCGGCAATGCGCCGCCGCCCTCGGCCGCCCCCACGCGCGCCGCGCTGGACCGGCATTTCGACTTTCGCGGCATCGTCGGCGAGCACCCTGCCCTGCTCAAGCTGCTGGCCACCGTGGGCCAGGTGGCGGCCACGCGCGCGCCGGTGCTGATCCTGGGCGAAAGCGGCAGCGGCAAGGAGCTGATCGCCGACGCCATCCACCGCAACAGCCCGCGCGCCGCGCACGCCGCCGTGAAGATCAATATGGGCGCCATCACCCCTTCGCTGTTCGAGAGCGAGATGTTCGGCCACGTGCGCGGCGCCTTCACCGACGCCAAGACCGGCCGCAAGGGCCATGTGGCGGCGGCGCACGGCAGCACCCTGTTCATGGACGAAATCGGCGAACTGAACCGCGCCGACCAGGTCAAGCTGCTGCGCGTGCTGCAGGACCAGCGCTACCTGCCGGTGGGCGCCAGCCGCAGCGAGCAGGCCGACATCCGCGTGGTGTCCGCCACCAACCGCGAACTGGCCGAGCAAGTGGCCGCCGGCGACTTCCGCGAAGACCTGTACTACCGCCTCAACCTGATCACCCTGCGCCTGCCGCCGCTGCGCGAGCGCCGCAGCGATGTACCGCTGCTGGCGCGCCATATCGCGGCCGAGGTGGCGGCCAGCTACGGGCTGGCCGAGATCGGCCTGGCGCAGTCCGCGCTGGACTGGCTCAGCGCCCAGCCATGGCCGGGCAATATCCGCCAGCTCAAGCAGACGCTGGAACGCACCATACTGCTGTCCGGCAAGCGCCAGCTGGCGCAGGCCGACTTCCTCGATGCCGAGCAGCGCGACACGGCCACCGGGCGCGGCCCGGGCCTGGGCGTCGATGGCATGACGCTGGAGCAGGTGGAGCGCCACATGATAGAAAAGGCGATGCAGCAGCATCAGGGCAATATCTCGCGCGTATCCAAGGCGCTGGGGCTGAGCCGCAATGCGCTGTACCGCCGCCTGGAGCGGCACGGCATGGGCGGCGCACCCGGCGACGGCGCAGCGCAGCTGCCGGGCCAGGAGCGCGCGTGAGCGGCCATCCGAGCGCGCACGCCGGTGCGCACGGTATGAAAGCGCCGGCATGCTAAGCCTGCGGCGCCGCCTGCAGCTCTACCTGGCGGCGCTGCACGCACTGCTGCTGGCTGCGGTGCTGCTGCATTACCGCAGCCAGCCGCTGCTGTTTATCGGCCTGGAAGCGCTGCTGCTGGCCAGCTGGCTGCTGGGCCTGCGCCTGATCCGCCAGGCGCTCGAGCCGCTGGACTACACGCAGCGCTTCCAGGGCCTGCTGCAGGACCAGGACTATGCGGCGCGCCTGCGCACGCAGCCCGGCGGGCGAGAAGAAAAAGGCGAGCTGGGCGAACTGGTCGGCCTGTTCAACAGCATGCTGGACGCGCTGTACCAGGAGCGCCTGCGCCTGGGCGAGCAACGCGGCTTTCTGGACCGCCTGCTGGAGGCAACCCCCAGTGCCGTGGTCGTATTCGACTTCGACGGCCATATCAGCCTGATCAACCCCAGCGCCGGCGCCTTGCTCGGCCTGGACGCCCCGCTCGGCAAGCCATTGCGCGCCTGGCTGGACGGCGGCGCCGATGCCACCAGCGCTGCGGCTACCGGCAGCGCCGCTGTCGCCGCCACCTCAGCCGCGCGGGCGCGGGCGCGCAGCCTGCTGGAGCAGCTCGACGCGCTGCCGCTCGGCGCGAGCCGCCTGCTGAGCGATGCCGACGGGCGGCGCTACCGGGGCCAGCGCGGTCACTTCCATGACCGCGGCTTTGCGCGCCAGTTCCTGCTGATCGATGAGCTGACCGCCGAACTGGCCGACTCCGAACACGCCACCTACGACAAGATGATACGGGTGCTGGGCCACGAAGTGAACAACACCGTGGCCGCCACCGGCTCGGTGCTTGAGTCGCTGCTGTACTACCGCAGCCAGCTGGCCGAGCGCGACGCCGACGACTTCAGCACCGCCATCGTGGCCGTCAAGCGCCGCAACGTGCGGCTGGGCGAGTTCATCGAGCGCTTCACGCGCGTGGTAAAAATGCCTGCGCCCGAACTGCGGCCGGCCGCCATTGGCGCCATCCTGGACGACATCGTAAGCCTGTACCGCGAGCCGTGCCGCAGCCGCGGCATCGAGCTGGCCTGGATACGGCGCGACCAGGTGCCGGCGCTGCCGATGGACAGCCAGCTGATGGAGCAGGCGCTGCTCAACCTGGTGAAGAACGCCATGGAGGCGGTGGCAGCAGCCATGCAGGAACACGGCCTGCCAGACGGCCACGTGCACCTGTCGCTGGCAGCGGAAGACGGCAGGGGCGGCGCCGGCGCGCGCCTGAGCATCATCGACTCGGGCGACCGCCTCGGCGGCGTGCCCGCCAGCCAGCTGTTTACGCCCTTCTTCACCACCAAGAAGGGCGGCCAGGGCATAGGCCTGCTGTTCGCGCGCGAAGTGCTGAACCGGCACGGCTACGCGCACAAGCTGGCCGCCACCGGCCAGGGCGAAACCAGCTTCGATATCTGGCTCACACCGTCCTGACGCCCGTCACGCAAACTTTTTTTGGGAAAGTGACAATGCGTGCATTTTGCGCGCCCCTGTTTATTTTATCCTTGCGGCAATTCTGTTAAATATTCCATTTGCAATGCCAAACTCCGTCGACCAGGCCGCAGCTGGCCTGCCTTCACGCTACCGCGTCATCGCGCGCGGCGCCAAGCCGGGACAAGACGCCATGCAAGTCGCGGCGCGCCTGGCCGCGCTGTTCCAGCGCAGCGTGCAGCAGATGCACACCCTGCTGGCGGCGCCGTCCGCCATCGTGAAAAAGGGCATCGACCTGGACAGCGCACAGCAGTTCACCCGGGCGCTGGAGCAGTGCGGCTGCGCCTGCCATATCGAAGCCGAGGCGCCGGACTTCAGCGCCCTGCCCCTGAAGCGCTTCGCCAGCCCCGGCATCGGCATCGTGCTGAACGCGCCGCAGGGCTGGTGCGACAATGTGGACGGCCATGTGTACCAGCTGTTCGACATTGCCAGCGGCAGCCACCTGGCCGCCATCGGCGTGGCCAACACCAGCCTGACCGTGCACGACTGGAACGAACTGCGCCTGCGCAAGGTGGCCGAGGAAATGCCGTGGCTGAGCCAGGTCAAGCGTCCCTACCGCCTGGAAGGCGAGAACTGGGGCATGCGGGTGCAGGGCGTGGCCACCGAATACCAGGGTGCGTTGCCGGGCGTGGACGACGTCAGCCACTATATGGTACTCAGCCTGTGGACGCGGCAGGCGCTGGTCTGCCTGACCATCCACGCGCCGGCCACCGCCTTCAAGGCGCAAGAGGCGCTGTTCCGCTGGCTGCTGCAAACCCAGCTCAGCGTGCAGGAGCAGCCGCCCGGCCCGGTGCGCGACGACGCCATGGCGCGCTGGCTCAAGTACAACAAGGTAGAGGTCTGACACCGGCGTAGGAATTGCCTTAAAATGGCCCGGCAACTGTTTATCCACCACCACAAGTCCAGGGCCGGCGAATGGCATTCAATGTAATTTTCAATCTCGCGGCAGCGCTGGCGCTGCTTGCCTTCATGTATCGCCAGCAGAGCCGCCACGCCAGCTTCACCGTGCGCGTATTTACCGGCCTCGGCCTGGGTGTGCTGCTGGGCGCCGCCCTCCAGGCCATCTACGGCGCCGGCCATCCGGAACTGAAGACCACCACGGAGTACCTGGACATCGTCGGCACCGGCTATGTCAAGCTGCTGCAGATGATCATCATGCCGCTGATCATGGTCTCCATCATCGGCGCCATACTCAAGCTCAAGAACGCCTCCTCGCTGGGCAAGATCAGTGCGCTGACCATCGGCACCCTGATTGCCACCACCATCGTGGCCGCCGGCATCGGCATCCTGATGGCCAAGCTGTTCAACCTGAGCGCGGTGGGGCTGACCGCCAACGCGGCCGAGGCGGCGCGCGGCGCCTACCTGCAGGGCAAACTGGGCGACGCCCAGGCCATTTCGCTGCCCAGCATGCTGATCAGCTTTATCCCCGCCAATCCCTTCCTCGACCTGACCGGTGCGCGCAAGACCTCCACCATCGCGGTGGTCATTTTCGCCATCTTCGTCGGCGTCTCGGCCATCGGCATCCACGACAAGAAGCCGGAACTGTTCGCCTCCTTCGACCACTTCATCAAGGTGGCGCACGCCATCGTGATGCGCATGGTGACCCTGGTGCTGCGCCTGACGCCGTACGGCGTGTTCGCGCTGATGGCCGGGCTGGTGGCCGTGTCCAGCTATGCGGACATCCTCAACCTGATCGGCTTCGTGCTGGCCTCGTACAGCGCGCTGATCCTGATGTTCTGCGTGCACCTGGCGCTGGTGGCGGCGGCCGGCCTGCACCCGCTGCGCTACGTGCAGAAGATTTTCCCGGTGCTGGCCTTCGCCTTCACCTCGCGCACCAGCGCCGGCTCCATCCCGATGAGCGTGCAGACCCAGACGCGCCGCCTCGGCACGCCGGAAGGCATCGCCAACTTCGCCGCCTCCTTCGGCGCCACCATAGGCCAGAACGGCTGCGCCGGCATCTACCCGGCCATGCTGGCGGTGATGATCGCCCCCACCGTGGGCATCGACCCGTTTACGGCCGGCTTCATCGTGCCCTTGCTGGCCATCATCGCGGTCGGGTCGGTAGGCGTGGCCGGGGTGGGCGGCGGCGCCACGTTCGCCGCCCTGATCGTGCTATCGTCGATGAACCTGCCGGTGGCGCTGGCCGGGCTGCTGATTTCCATCGAGCCGCTGATCGACATGGGCCGCACCGCGCTCAACGTGAGCGGCTCCATCATGGCCGGCACCCTCACCAGCCGCGCGCTGGGCGAAACCGATATGGCCGTGTTCAACGCCGACGCCGAGCTGGGCGAGGACGGCGAAACGGAACAGGAAAGTAAAGCAGCCTAAGCATCCTCGCGACACACTTTTGTAAATTCGACTAGCATGGGCCGGACTTCTTCTCGAATGGAGCAGCCGGCATGGAACAAAAGTGGCCCCAGCAACTGTGGCTCGTGCGGCATGGCCAGAGCGCGGGCAACGTGGCGCGCGAGGCGGCCGAGGCGGCCTCGCAGTTTTTGATCGATATCGCCCACCGCGACGTCGACGTGCCCCTGTCCGAGCTGGGTGAACGCCAGGCGCGCGCGTTGGCGGCCTGGTTCGGCGCCCTGCCCGCCGCGCAGCAGCCCGACGTGGTGCTGCATTCCCCTTATGTGCGCGCGGCCGGCACCGCCGCCGCCGTCATCGAACAGCTGGGCCGCGAGCGCCTGACGGTGATTGCCGACGAGCGCCTGCGCGAGAAGGAGTTCGGCATCCTGGACCGGCTCACGCCGCTGGGCATTGCCGACAAATTCCCCGAACTGGCCGAGCAGCGCAAGCACGTGGGCAAGTTCTATTTCCGCCCGCCGGGCGGCGAAAGCTGGTGCGACGTGATCCTGCGCCTGCGCAGCGTGCTCGACACCATCACCCGCGAGTACCGGGGCGACCGCGTGCTCATCGTCGGCCACCAGGTCATCGTCAACTGCTTCCGCTACCTGCTGGAGCGCATGGACGAGTCCGAAATCCTGGCGGTGGACCGCGAGGCCGACGTGCCCAACTGCGGCGTCACCTCATATGTCTTCGATCCGGCGGCCGGCAAGCGCGGCAAGCTGGTGCTACAGGGCGCCAACTTCGTGGCGCCGCTGGAACAGACCGGCACGCCGGTCACCGCCAAGCCGGACATGCCGGCCGCTCCCAAATCCTGACCGCCATGCCCAGCAACAAGACCTACGCCATCGATATCAGCCTGCGCACCTTGCGCGAATGGCCGCTGCCGCTGCCCAACTTCGACAGCGACAAGGAATTGCGCGGCCACGTGCTGGTGGTGGCCGGCTCGCGCGAAATGCCGGGTGCGGCCCTGCTGGCGGCCACGGCGGCGCTGCGCGCGGGCGCCGGCAAGCTGACCCTGGCCACGGCCGCCAGCACCGCGCCGCACGTGGCGGCCGCGTTGCCGGAAGCGCGCGTGATCGCGCTGGCGGAAACGGCCGGCGGCGGCTTTTCCATCGAGGCCGCGCGCAAGCTGGGCGAACTGGCCCCCAAGGTCGATGCGCTGCTGGTCGGACCCGGCATGCAGGACGAGGCCGCCAGCACGGAGCTGGTGCGCGCCTTGCTGCCGCGCTTCGCGGGCTGCAAGATCATCCTCGATGCGGGAGCCATGGAGCTGCTGCGCCCGCCGGCCGAACCGCACTTGCTGGCCGAGCCGGTGGACAGCGAGCACTTCCGCTTCGACGAGGCGGTGCTGCTGACGCCGCACGCAGGCGAACTGGCCCACCTGTGCGGGCAATCCCGGCAGGCGGTGCAGGCCGAGCCGCACGGCATGGCGCTGCGCTACGCGGCACGCTGGAACGCGGTGGTGGCGCTGAAGGGGCCGCTGACCGTGATCGCCGCCCCCGGCGGCGAGCTGTGGGAACACGAGGGCGGCAACATCGGCCTGGCCATCTCGGGCTCGGGCGACGCGCTGGCCGGCATCATTGCCGGCCTGGCAGCGCGCGGCTGCGCACTGGAACAGGCGGCCGCATGGGGCGTGGCGCTGCACGCAGCGGCCGGCGACCAGCTGGCGCTGCGCTATGGCACGCTGGGCTACTTGGCGCGCGAAATCTCGGCCGAAGTGCCGGCGCTGCTGCGCACGCTGGCGCCGGCCTGAAAACGCAAGCGACGAGCGGAACCTTCGCACCGCAAAGGACTCTAATAGCCGGCAAACAACAAGCAGGCAAACGATAGGACTTATTCTGGCGAGCATTTCCATAGGCAAGTTGACTTACTCACCGTGAAAGGAAAGATCATGAAAGCACTAAGCACCACGCTGCTGTTGAGCGCAGTACTCGCCACCGCCACCCTGGCGGGCTGCAAGGACCGCGCCGCCGACACCGGTACCAGCACCGGCGCCACCGACACTACCGCGCCGGCCACGCCGGCCACCACCACCCCGCCGGCCGCCACGCCCACGCCAACTCCGGCGCCCGACACCACCACGCCGGCACCGGCCACGCCGACCGATCCAAGCGCTACGCCAACCACGCCGCCATCCAGCGGCACGTCCGGCACCTCGGGCACCACCGGCAGCGGCACCAACAAGGATACGCAGCCGCCCAAGCAATAAGCACAACAACAAAGCAGGCTGCCCTCGCGGGACAGCCTGCCTCTTTGCGCCCCACGGGGCCGGGCACCGGTTAAAACTGCTTAGTACCGGTAGTTGAACGCCACGCCCAGCAGTTGCAAACGGGTCTGGTAGGTGCCGCGCGTGGTTTCACCGTTACCGGTGCAAGCAGCCGTCAGCGGCGAGCAGTTGTTGCGGTAGTCGGCATGGGCATCCTTGAAGTGCAGGTAGCTGTAGGCCAGGTCGATCGACGCACGCGGCGACAGCGTGTAGTTGGCGCCGAAGGACAACTGGTTGCGGTCGCTGTCCGGCAGTGCCGGATGACGCAGCTGGTCGCCGTTTACCGGCGTCTGGTCGTGCGCGATGCCGCCGCGTAGGGTCAGCTTGTCGTCGAACTGATAGTTCGCGCCCAGCGACACGCGCACCGTGTTCTTCCACTGCTGGCGTATCACTTCGTCGCCCTCGTCCGTGCCGGGGAACTCGATGTGCAGGTCGCCCAGGCGCGAGTGGCGGGTCCAGGTCACGTCGCCCATGGCGGCCCAGCGCGCGTTGATCTGGTGGAAGCCGTTCAGCGACAGCGTTTCCGGCGTGCGCAGCGCCACCAGGGCCGCCGAATTTACCTTGCGCGAGCTGGCCGCCAGCACCTTGTTCACCACCTGGTCGCTTGTCACGCGGGAAAAGTCCCATACCGTCGAGCCCTTCAGCTTGTGCGAGATGGGCGAGCGGTAGGACATGCCGAAGCGGGTGTCCTGGTTCAGCTGGAACATATAGCCCAGGTTGAAACCGAAGCCCCAGTCCTTGCCGTCGTTCTCGCCACGGCCGTCCTTCACCGCCGCCAGCGCGGCCGGATTGCCGCCCAGCGCCACGATCTGGCGCACCAGCGCGGCGCTGTTGGGCGTGCCCGCCAGCGCGGCCACGGTGCCCGGCACGTCCACCGCCTGGCCCAGCTCGGCCTTCATGAACTCGGCGGTCGCACCGAAGCCGAAGGAATGCCGCTCATTCAGCTTGAACGAGGCGGACGGGTTCAGCGCGATGGCTTCCAGCTTGATATTGGTCAGCGCGTAACGGCCGTGCCAGTTGTCGCCGTAGTTCAGCTTGGTGCCGTAAGGCACGAACAGGCCCATGCCGGCGGTCCACTGGCTGTTGATCTGCTTGGTGTAGTACAGCGAAGGAGCCACCACGAAGTCCGGCGCGTACTCGTCGGTGGCGGCGCCGCCGGTGGCGGTGCCGGTGAAGCGCTTGGAGCCAGTGTCGGTGTAGGTCGAGTGCGGCACCACGGCGGTGGTGCCGGCGCTGAAGTGCTGGCCCGGCAGGCGGCTCATGCCGGCCGGATTGTAGAACAGCGTGCTGGCGTCGGCCGCTTCGGCCGCGTTGGCGTCGGCGGTGCCTTGCGCGGCCACGCTCTGGGAACCGAAACGGTAGCCGGAAGCGGCGGCGGAGGTGGACATGGCGGCCAGCGCGGCGGCCACGATCAGGGGCAGGTAGTCAGGTTTCAATGTCAGTCTCAAGGAGCAGTGCGATGTCGTTTGCTATGTGTTATCCCGGCGGCGGATCGCCGGCGCCAGGCGGGGGCGTAGCATACTACATTTATGAAGCAGTTGCCTTGAGTTACTAAACCGATAAAAAAAGGACCCCGCAGGGTCCTTGTCAGCGCGGCGCCCGGGCGGGCGGATCAGGCGGCGGGTTTCAGGCTGGCGCCGCCGCGGCCGGTCAGCTTCAGCACCACCCATTTCAGCAGGCGGTACACCAGGCGCACGAACACCAGCGTCAGCAGCGCCTCGACGAAGGTCAGCAAGAAGGCCAGCGCCGAGCCCCAGCGCGCATCGCGGCGGTGGAACTTGGCCACCATACGGTCGCGGGCGATCTCGATGCTGTCGTAGAAGGTCGGCACCACCAGCAGGGTCAGGAAGGTGGAGGTAATGGTGCCGCCGATGATGGCGATCGCCATGGGGCGGTAGAACTCGCCGCCCTCGCCCATGCCGATGGCCACCGGCATCATGCCGGCGATCAGCGCAAAGGTCGTCATCAGGATAGGACGCAGCCGCATGCGGCCGGCATACATCAGCGCATCCTCGCGGCCGTAGCCTTCCTCTTCCCGCTTGCGCGCCGCATCCAGCAGCAGGATGGCGTTCTTGGCCACCAGGCCCATCAGCATGATGACGCCGATAAAGCTCATCAGGTTCAGGGTGCCGCCGGTCAGCAGCAGGCCCACCACCACGCCGATCAGCGACAGCGGCAGGGACAGCATCACCGCGCCCGGCGCCGTGAAGGAACCGAACTGCATCACCAGCACCAGGTACATCAGGCCGATACCCGCCACCAGCGAAATGCCCATCTGGGTGAACACTTCCTGCTGGTCCTTGCCGGAGCCGCCCACGGCCAGGCCGAAACCGGGCGGGTAGTCCAGCGACTTGGCCAGCTTCATCGCGTCCGAAATGACTTCGCCGTGCGCGCGGCCTTCCACGTTGGCCGACACCGAAATGGTGCGCTTGCCGTTCTTGTGGCGGATGGTCGATGGGCCCTTGCCCATGGTGACGCGGGCGATCTGGTCCAGCGGCACCATCATATTGGTGTTGGACACGCCGATCGGCAGGCGCTCGATATTGTCCAGGCTGACCCGGTCTTCAGGGTGCAGGCGCACCGCCACGTCGCGCGTTTCGCCGGTCGGATCGACCCAGTCGCCCACTTCGATGCCGGCGAAGGCCACGCGCAGCGCCTGCGCCGCGTCGCCGGCCGAAATGCCCATCGAGTTGGCCAGCGAACGGTTCAGTTCGATCTGCAGCTCGTCCTTCGGATCCTGCTCGGACAGGCCGACGTCCACCGCGCCCGGCACCTGGCGCAGCTTGTCCATGAAGGTGTTGGTGATTTCCATCAGTTTGCGCGAATCCGGGCCGACGAAGTCGATCTGCACCGGCTTGCGGGCGTTGTTGGACAGGTCGTCCAGCACCACGAACTCGCCGCCCACCAGGCCGGCCAGTTTCTGGCGCAGTTCCACGCCGATCTCGGTGGCGTCGCGGTCGCGCTTGGAACGCTTGCCGATGTCGACCCAGATGCGGCCGCCCGACAGGTTCACATAGGTGCTGGTCGCTTCCACTTCCTTGATGGTGTGGGCGATTTGCGCCGCCTTGGACATCTTCATCTTGGTGTATTCCAGGCTCGACGAGGACGGCGTGCGCACCTCGATGGCCAGCGAACCGAAGTCCGACTTCGGCAGGAAGCTGGTACCGCCCCATTTCGCCTGCAGGGCGATCGCGCCGACAAAGGTGGCAAAGGCGATCACGGCCATCCAGCGGCGGTGGTGCAACGCCCAGGCGATCACCTTGCCGTAGCGGTCGGCCTGGTGGTCGAACCAGTGGTTGAACTTGTCCAGTACCTTGCCGATGCCTTTCTTCTGCGCCGTGTGGTGGTCGGCCGGGTCGCCCCAGTAAGCCGACAGCATCGGGTCCAGCGTGAAGGAAATGAACAGCGACACGGCCACCGAGCAGGTCACGGTCAGCGCGAACGGACGGAACCATTCGCCCGGCATGCCCGGCATGAAGGCCACCGGAATGAACACGGCCATGATGGAGAAGGTAGTGGCGGCCACGGCCAGGCCGATTTCGGCGGTGCCGTCCAGCGCGGCCTTACGGCGGTCCGAACCCATCTGCATGTGGCGCACGATGTTTTCCCGCACCACGATGGCGTCGTCGATCAGCACGCCGATCGCCAGCGACAGGCCGAGCAGGGTCATGAAGTTCAGGGTGAAGCCGCACAGCCACACCGCGATAAAGGCCGCCACCACCGAGGTCGGCAGCGACAGCGCGGTAATCAGGGTCGAGCGCCACGAATTGAGGAAGGCGTACACCACGAAAATGGTCAGCACGGCGCCGAACACCAGCGCCTCGATCACATTGTTCAGGGAATCCTGCGCGTCTTCGCCGCCGTCCTGGGTGATTTCCAGCGACGCCGTCTCGCCCAGTTCCTTGTTGATTTCAGCCACCAGCGCGCGGGTTTCCTTGGCCACGCTGACGGTGGACGCTTCACGCGAGCGGATGATGGACAGGCCGACGTTGGACTTGCCCGAGCGCAGGCTGATGTTGTTGATTTCGGCAAAGCCGTCTTCGATCGTGGCCAGCTGGCCCAGGCGGATCAGTTCGTCGCCGCGGCGCTTGACCACCACGTCCTGGAACTCTTCCGGACGCTCGATGCGCCCGACCAGGCGGATCGCCTTCTCGTCCAGGGCGCCGCGCACCTTGCCCACCGGGGCGTTGGTGTTCTGCATGCGCAGCGCGCTGGCCACTTCGGCCACCGACACATTGTATTCACGCAGCTTCTCGGCGCGCAGCAGCACCGACAGCTCGCGCCGCAGCGCGCCGTTGACGTTGACCACCGCCACGCCGTCCAGCGCGCGGAAACGGTCGGCCAGCTTGTCTTCCGCCAGGCGCGAAATACCCGCGTGCGACAGGTTCTTGGACGACAGCGAGATCTGCATGACCGGCTGGGCCGAGTCGTCGACCCGCTGTATCATCGGCTCGCGCATCTCGGTCGGCAGCTTGTAGCGCACCGAGGCGATGGAATTGCGCACCTCGTCCGAGGCTTCGATCAGGTTCTTGTCGAAGGCGAAGCGCAGTTCGATGGTGGCGCTGCCCTCGCGCGAGGTGCTGTACGAGTCGGTCACGCCGGAAATGCTTTGCAGCGATTTCTCCAGGCGGTTGACGATCTCGCGCTCCACGGTTTCCGGCGAGGCGCCAGGATACGGGATGTTGACGATCAGGACGGGAATGTCGACGTCCGGGTTCTGGTTGACGCGCAGCTTGGACAGCGCCAGCAGCCCCATGGCCATCATCGCCACGATCAGCACGATCATGGCGACGGGGCGCTTGATACTGAAATCGGAGAGGAACATGGCTTAGTTTCCTTTGCTGGCTGCCGCAGGCGCCGCCGCGCCGGCCGAGGCCACCGCCTTGGGCTGCTGCATTTCAACCTTCTGGCCGTCGCGGAAGGCCGACGACGGCGCGCGCAGCACCATATCGCCCGAAGCCAGGCCTTTTTCCACCTGCCAGGCGCCGCTGCGCGCGTCGCGCGCGCCGATGTCCAGGCGGGCTTTCACCAGGGCCTTGTCCTTGATCTTCCAGGCGAAGGTGTCGTCGCCCTGCTTGACCAGCGCCGATTCCGGGATCATCAGGGCAGCGGTGCTGGCAGCCTCGATGCGGCCTTCGGCGAACAGGCCGGCCACGCCCGGACGGGCCTTGTCGGCAAATTCCACCAGCACTTCCACCTGGCGGGTGACCGAGTTGGCGGCCGGATCGACGCGCTTGACCTTGCCGCTGAAGTTCTGGCCCGGGTAGCCGTTGATGGCGAACACCACGTTCTGGCCGGTTTTCACCACGCCCACCTTGTCGGCCGAGACGCGGCCTTCAAAGCGCATGGACGACGGATCGACCACTTTCACCAGTTCCTTGCCGACCTGGGCGGTATCGCCGGCCGACACCTTGCGCTCGGAGACGATGCCGTCGAACGGCGCGCGCACCAGGGTGCGCGACAGCTGCTGGTTGGCCGCCACCAGGCGCGCCTTGGCGGCCGACAGGTCGCTCTGGGCATTGTTGCGGCGCACTTCGGCGTCTTCCAGCACCTGCGAGGACACCATGCCGGACGACTTGAGCGTCTTCTGGCGCGCCAGCACGCGCTCGGCCTGCTCCAGCGACTGGGTGGAGGCGCGTACCGCCTCGCTGGCCGAGCTCATGGAATCGCGCAGCGACGTGTCGTCCAGGCGCACCAGCAGGTCGCCCTTCTTCACCGCCTCGCCGTTTTCCTTCAGCACCTGCATCACCACGGCGCCCACTTCGGCGCGCATGTCGGCTTTGCGTTCCGGCTCGATGGAACCGGTGATGACCGGGCCGGAGGCCAGGGCATTGGTTTCCAGCGTGACCAGATCCTCTGGGGCGATTTGCAGCGTAGCCAACTTCTTATCGTCGGCCTTGGCCGACGCACTGGCCTTGCCGGCCTCCGGCGCTTTGTCTGACTTGCCGCAAGCGACGAGCGCTGAAGCGACGGCGAAAGCTATGAGGGTTTTACGCAACATATAAATCTCCAGAGGATAGGACTACTTTGCTGTTATTAAATGCATGTTTCTGCAAGCCGCAGAGTATCCGGGGAGCAGATGGCAGTGTCAATTCGCAGGGGGCCAGACTGCGGGTTTTTGTGGCTGGAATGCTGAAATAGCGGATAGACCGCAAATCATCGGCTAAACAAAGCGTGGACCAAATGACCGATGGCGATGCCGGTGCACAGGCCGCCGATGATTTCGACCACCGTGTGGCCCATGCGTTCGCGCAGCCAGGTATGCGCGCCCGGCTGCTTGCCGTCCTGCGCGCCGGCGCCTTCCTGGGCCAGCCGGTTGATGGCTGCGGCCTGGCGTCCCACGTGCTGGCGCAGGCTGTTGGCGTCGATGATGACAATAAAGCACAGCGCCACCGCCACGCCAAAGGCCGGATGCCCCATGCCCTCGCGCAGCGCGATCAGGGTGGCCATGCTGGACACCACGGCGCTGTGGTTGCTGGGAAAGCCGCCGTTGCCGACCAGGTTGAAGGCCCAGCGGCGCGCTTTGGCGCTATTGATCAAAAATTTGATTGGACCGACGGCGGTCCAGGTAATGACAGGGGTAAGCAAATAGGCGAGATCCATCGGAATTCCTTTGTGGCAATCCATCCATTATCGCAGAATGGCTGTGGACGGCGATAGCAAGTCATATAAAATCGACATGCCGGCTTTGCTGGGCAACCACAGCGGAAAAACCACAGAAGGAACCAATAAGGACCCACATGAAACATTTCAGAATATCCATCCTGGTCACCATCGTACTCATGCTGGCTGCCTGCTGGTGGGGCTACAGCCGGGGCGGCGTCAGCGGCATGCTGACCGCGCTGTGGATCACGGCGGTGCTGGGCGTGATGGAAGTGTCGCTATCGTTCGACAATGCGGTCGTCAACGCCGCCGTACTGCGCGACTGGAACGCGTTCTGGCAAAAACTGTTTCTCACGGTGGGTATCCTGGTGGCGGTGTTCGGCATGCGCCTGCTGTTCCCGCTGCTGATCGTCTCCTTCGCCACCGGCCTGGGTCTGCTGGAGGTGTGGGATATGGCGCTCGCCACGCCGGACGAATACTCGCGCTACCTGAACGGCGTGCACGCCGAGGTGGCGGCTTTCGGCGGCGCCTTCCTGCTGCTGGTGTTCCTCAACTTCCTGTTCGACGAGGAAAAGGAGCTGCACTGGCTGGGCTGGATCGAGGAAAAGCTGGGCGCGCTGGGCACCGCCGGCCTGGCCATCCTGCTCACGCTGCTGGGCATCCTGGCCTGCGTGGGCCTGGTGCCGGAAGCGAAAAAGCTCAGCGTGCTGTCGTCCGGGGTCATCGGGGTGGCGGTCTACGTGGCGGTGGACTGGATCAGCAGCCTGCTCGAGAGCAAGGAACACGACCCGGTCACGGGGGTGGCGCTGGCCAAGGGCGGCATCGGCGGCTTCATGTATTTGGAAGTGCTGGACGCCTCGTTCAGCTTCGACGGCGTGATCGGCGCCTTCGCCATCACCTCGGACGTGGTCATCATCATGCTGGGGCTGGCCATCGGCGCCATGTACGTGCGCTCGCTGACGGTGTACCTGGTGCACAAGGGCACACTGGATGAGTTCGTTTTCCTGGAACACGGCGCGCACTATGCCATCGGCATCCTGGCGCTGATCATGCTGGCCAGCGTGAAGTACCACATTCCCGAATGGTTCACGGGGCTGTCCGGGGTGGCGTTCATCCTGGTGTCGCTGTGGTCGTCGGTACGATACCGCCGCCGGATGGCCGGGGAATGATAAGATCGCAAGGTTGCCACCCAAACCAGCGAATCACATGATCAAACCAACTTCCCGCATCAAATATCTCCTGCTGGCGCTCGTGCTGGGCGCCGGCCTGCTGTTCGCCGCCTACACCTGGATCACGCTCAGCGTGTCTTATTCGGAAGGCGAACGCGCAGGCTACCTGCAGAAATTCTCCAAACGGGGCTGGATCTGCAAGACCTGGGAAGGCGAGCTGCTGCTGACGTCGATGCCGGGCGCCATTCCGGAAAAATTCCAGTTCAGCGTGCGCGACCCCGAGCTGGCCAAGCAGATGTCCGCCGCCACCGGCAAGCGCGTCCTGCTTACCTACGCCCAGCACAAAGGCGTGCCGACCGACTGCTTCGGCGAAACCGAGTACTACGCAGAACGCCTGCAAGTCCCGGCGCAATAACAAAAGCGGGTTACGCGGTTTCCGCGCCAACCCGCCCTACATCCCGTCACAGCCTGCCGTGTTGCGCAAGGCGGGTTAGCGGGGCGCGCCGAGCGGCAGGGCCGCGCAACCCGCCAGCGTCTCACCGGCCGCGCCACACCGCGCCGGCAGTCTCCTTCAAGCGGCCGATCACGTCGCGCGCCATGGTTTCCGACTGCTCGTGCTCGGCGCGCGCGCGCGCCGCGGCCAGGGTTGCGGCAAAGGCGTTCTCCTCCACCAGCGCGGTCTGCGCCGCGTCGGCTGCCAATTTCTCTTCAATCGCGTTCAGTGCATTCTGCGCGGCGTGCTGGCGGCGGGTTTCCAGTTCCAGCAGCTTCTGCTTCGCCTGCGTCATGGCCTGGGTGGTGTCGGCCACCTTGCGCTGCATCGCAGCGTGCGCCTGCGCCGCTTCCACCAACGCCTTCTGCTCATTGGCCTTGTCCTGCGCGGCCTGGGCGGCGGCCAGCACCGCCCGCTCATGCTCGCGGGCCAGATCGGCTTGCGCCTGTTCCGCATCGGCCTGCGCGCGCAGCGCGGCGGTGGCGGCGCGCTCGGACTCCAGGCGGCTTTCGATGGACTTGGCGGCACGCGCCTCGGCGGCGTTGGCCAGGCGCTGCTGGGTCAGTTTCTGGTCGATCACGGCCAGCGAATGGCGTTCGGTTTCCACGAACTCCTGCTCGGCCTGCAACAGCTCGGCGGCCTTGGCGGCCTTCTCTTCTTCCACCTGCGCGCGCTGCACATGCACTGCGCTCAGCTCCACCGCCAGGCGCGCCTGCGCGGCCACGGCTTGGGCGGCGACCGCCTTCTGATCGGCTTCCAGCGTGGTCTGCTCCGCCATCAGCTGCATCGCGGCGGCTTCCTTGCCGGCCGCCGCTGCCAGGCTTTCGTCGGCGGCCTGCTGCAGGCGCAGCGCTTCGGCCTGCTGCTGTTCGGCGGCGCTGCGCGCCTGGGCGGCTGCGGCGGCGCCCTCTTCGGCTTGCAGGCGCTGTTTCAGCGCGGCGATGGCTTGCTGCTCGGCGGCGGCGCGGGCCTGCTCGGCGGCCAGCAACTCGGCGGCGCGGGCAGCCTTCTCTTCGGCCAGCGCGGTGGCGGCGTTCTGCGCCTCGACCTGGGCGGCCAGGGTAGCCACTTCAGCCTGCTGCGCGGCATTCTGCGCGGCCGCCAGTTCCACGGCGGCGCGCGACAGCGCAGTGCGCTCGTCGGCCAGCTGGGCGGCGCGCTGCTGCTCCAGGCTGTCGGCGCGGGCCGCTTCGGCGGCGGCCTGCTCGGCGGCCTGGCGCAGGCGGGCCTGCTCCAGCGCCTGCGCTTCGGCTTCCACCTTGGCCAGGGTGTCGATTTCTGCCTGCTGCTCGGCCTCGAAGCGCGCCAGCGCGACGGCGCGCAACTGGCGGTCCACTTCGATGCGCGCTTCGGTGGCGCTGATGATGCGCGCGTCCGCGTCGCGGCGGGCCTGGGCGCTGGCGGCGGCCACCGCTTCCAGGCGCTCGCGCTGCACGGCCGCGTCGCGGATTTCCTTTTCGGTCTGCAGGCGCAGGTGCAGCGACTGCGCGGCGCTGCGCTCGGACTCGGCCTTGGCCAGGGCGATGGCTTCGCGCTCCTGCTCCAGGTGCGCCAGCGCGCGGGCCTCTTCCAGCGCGCGCGCTTCGGCGGCGGCGCGGTTGAAGGCCGCTTCCAGCGCGATCTGGTCGGCGCGCTCGCGCTGCACGGTCAGTTCCAGCGCTTCGGCTTCGGCCGTGGCCAGCGCGTCGGCGGTCTGGCGCGCGCCATAGGCATGGCGCTCGCGTTCGCGCGCCAGGGTGGCCAGGCGGGCGTCGGCGGAGGCGATGCCGACCATCTCTTCGCGTGCGGCCTGCACGGCGGCCAGGCGCTCGGCGGCCTGCTTGCGCGCTTGTTCGGTTTGCGCGCTCAGCTCGTCGGCGGCGCGCGCGGCCTGCTCGGCCAGTTCGGATTCGGTGGCGATCTGTTCGCTGGCGCGCTTGCGGCTTTCTTCCTCGGCGCGGGCGCGCTGCTCGG
This sequence comes from Massilia sp. NBRC 108631, assembly GCF_059704565.1. NCBI lineage: Bacteria > Pseudomonadati > Pseudomonadota > Betaproteobacteria > Burkholderiales > Oxalobacteraceae > Massilia > Massilia sp. NBRC 108631. The sequence continues at coordinate 17,140 of NZ_BAAKJE010000077.1, read as the reverse complement.
CGGCCAGGCGGATCTGGGTGTCGGTTTCGGCGCGGGCGCGCAGTTCGGCGGTTTCCATTTTCACCGCTTCCAGGCGCGCCATGCTGGCTTGCGCGGCGGCGCGCAGGCTTTCCAGGCGTTCGCGGTTGGCGGCAATGGCTTCCTCGGCCGCCTGCGCGCTTTGCTGCGCGGCGGCCGCGGCGGCCGCGTCGATGGCGGCGCGGTCGTCGGCCAGGGCGCGGGCGCGCGCTTCGGCGTGGGCACGGCTCTCGGCGGCGCAGGCGGCCTTGGCTTCGGCTTCCACGCGGGCGATGGCTTCCTTGATGGCGCTCATGTCCATGGCGCCGCGCGGCGCCGGTTCAGCGGACTCTTGCAGAGGCAGGACGGGGGCATCATTGGCCTGAGCGGCTGCTTCAGTTGCTGCGTCGAGGGGCTGTGCCAGTTGTGCTTGCATGGTGGTTCTCGCTTAGTCGTGCGCCCCGGCACCCGCCGGGACTTCTGAATAAGCATTATCAAACATCAGCCCGGCAGACCTAGCCCCAAGCAGAGCCGGAAAACCCCGCCATTTCTGCCGATCAGGCGGCGGCCTGCGCGCGGCGCAGCCATTCGTCGAGGTTGATGCGGCCCAGGCGCGCCTCGCCCAGCGGCACCAGCGACAGCTCCGCTACCCGGCCGCCGAAATAGCGCGCCTCCGGATCGGCCAGCACCTGGCGCGGGTCGTCCACGGCTTTCAGGTAGCGGGCAATGAACTGGTTCAGCGGCGCGCGTTCCGGGCCGGCGATGTCGATGGTGTCGCTGCGCGGCGCCACCGTTGCCACTTCAGCAACAACGGCGGCCACGTCGTCCGCCGTGATGGGCTGGAACTGGCCGGGCGCCAGCTTGACCACCTCCCCTGCCGCGCCGGCGTCGGCGATACCGCCGAGGAATTCCATGAACTGGGTGGCGCGCACGATGGTGTACGGGATGCCGCCGGCCTGGATCAGCTGCTCCTGCGCCGCCTTGGCGCGGAAGTAGCCGTTGTCCAGCATGCGGTCGGTGCCGACGATGGACAACGCCACGTGGTGCTGTACGCCCGCCTCGGCTTCCGCCGCCAGCAAGTTGCGGCTGGTGGCCTGGAAGAAGTCCAGCACGGCGCCGGGTTCCCATGAGGGCGCGTTTGCCAGGTCGATCACCACCTGCGCGCCGGCCAAGGCCTCGCGCAGGCCTTCGCCGGTGTAGCTGTTGATGCCCTGGCTGGGCGAAGCGGCAATGGCTTCATGGCCGGCCTGGCGCAGGATGGAAACGGTTTTGGAGCCGATCAGGCCGGTGCCACCGATAACGACGATTTTCATGATTGCCTTTCAATTGGATGTCAAATTCGGCGACCCAAGTGGCCGCTCCTTGCATATAAGACGGTGCAAGGAAGCGACTTGTGACAGGCAATCGGCTATTTTTTACACCGGCAGCGGCGCCTCGTCCATCAGCGCAATCTGCTCGCGCAGCTCCAGGACCCGGTCCTGCCAGTAGCGCTGGGTGTTAAACCAGGGGAAGGCCGCCGGGAAGGCCGGGTCGTCCCAGCGGCGGGCGATCCAGGCGGAGTAATGGATCAGGCGCAGGGTGCGCAGCGCTTCCACCAGGTGCATTTCGCGGCTATCGAAGTCGCAGAAGTCCTCGTAGCCGGCCAGGATGTCGCCCATCTGGCGCACCTGCTCGTGGCGCTCGCCGGACAGCATCATCCACAAGTCCTGGATGGCCGGGCCCATGCGGCTGTCGTCGAAGTCCACGAAGTGCGGGCCGGCGTCGGTCCACAGCACGTTGCCGCCGTGGCAATCGCCATGCAGGCGCAGGATGGACACGCCGCCCGCCCTGTCGTAGCAGCGCCGCACGCCGTCCAGCGCCTGGTCGATCACGCTGCTGTAGGCCGCCAGCAGTTCGCCCGGGATGAAGTTATTGGCCAGCAGGTAGTCGCGCGGCTCGGTGCCGAAGGTGGCCGGGTCGAGCGCGGGGCGCTCTTTATACACGCCCAGCTTGCCGGCCTCGTGGATGCGGGCGATGAAGCGCCCGGTCCACTCCAGCACGGCAGGGTCGCCCAGTTCGGGCGCGCGGCCGCCGTGGCGCGGGAACACGGAGAAGCGGAAACCTTGGTATTCATGCAAGGTCCGGCCATTCACCGTCAGCGCCGGCACCACGGGGATTTCGCGCTCCGCCAGTTCGGCCACGAAAGCGTGTTCTTCCAGGATGGCGGCGTCGCTCCAGCGGCCCGGCCGGTAGAACTTGGCCACCAGCGGCTTGCCGTCGTCGATGCCGACCTGGTATACCCGGTTTTCATAGCTGTTCAGCGCCAGCAGGCGGCCGTCGCCGTGCAGGCCTATGCTGTCGAGCGCGTCGAGCACGCAGTCCGGGCCGAGGGCGGCGTAGGCGTGCAGGGTGGTGTCTGGAGTGTCGGTTGTCATGGCGCCATTGTAAGCGCCGCCGCATTCTTCCGCCCGCAACGCTGCGCCGCAGCGTATACTGGCAGCTTCAATAAGAAGGAAAGCATATGCAACTCGATCAGCCTCTGAGCGAAAAAGAATTCGACGAACTGGACAACTTCCTGCTGTCCGAGCGCAGCCCGGAAGATTCCATGACCATGGACCACCTGCACGGCTACCTGACCGCCATCGCCATCGGCCCGGAGCCGATCATGCCGGCCGAGTGGCTGCCGCGCGTGTGGGGCCCGGACGGCAACGACGCTCCCAAGTTCAAGAATGCCAAGGAAGAAGAACGCATCGTCAACCTGATCATGCGCTTCATGAACGAAGTGCTGGTGACGTTCGAAGTGGCGCCGAAAGAATTCGAGCCGCTGTTCGTGGAGCACGAAGTCGAAGGCCAGACCCTGATCGACGCCGAAGCCTGGTGCTGGGGCTTCTGGGAAGGCATGGAACTGCGCCCGGGTTCGTGGGACGCGATCTGGGATTCGGAAGTGGGCGACCTGATGCGGCCGATCTACCTGCTGGGTGCGGACGAGATCGAAGAAGACGAACTGCCGCTGGTGGAAGATCCGGTCAAGGCGCACAAGCTGGGCCAGGAGCTGGAAGCCAACCTGCCGGCCATCCACAAGTTCTGGGTACCGCGCCGCAAAGCGCCGGTCAGCACCGTGGTGCGCGACGAGCCGAAAGTGGGCCGCAACGACGACTGCCCTTGCGGCAGCGGCAAGAAGTACAAGAAATGCCACGGTGCGGAAGGCGGCGCCGAGTAACGCCGCCGGGCGCTGACACTTTTCGGCGCCCAGTGTGACCCCGGTTTGACCCGAGTGACAGTTTTTGTCGCCTTGCACCTCGCAAGCGTACGGAAATTGTCACTTTTTCGTTTGGCATGCCTGGCACGCGAATTGCTGTTTGGAAACAAGTATCCAGACAACAAGGAGATGTCATGCGTGGAATCCTGAGCCGGGCCTGGGCCGCGGCCTGCCTGATGAGCCTGGCCGCCGGCAGCTGGGCCGCGCCCGACCCGGCCACCGTGGCCGCCGCGCGGCTGCTTGAACACGCCACGTTCGGCCCCACCGCGACCGACATCGCCAAGGTCCAGGCCATGGGCCAGCACGCCTGGCTGGCGCAGCAGTTCGAGCTGCCCGCCAGCGCCCTGCCCGCCACCGCGGACATGAACGTGCTGCGCGCCAACTGGTTCACCAACATGGCCGGCGGCCAGGACCAGCTGCGCCAGCGCATGATCTTCGCGCTGTCCCAGCTGTTCGTGGTCTCGGCCGACAAGAACCCCTACGCCAACGAAATGCAGCCCTGGCTGGCCACGCTGTCGGCCCACGCCTTCGGCAACTTCGACACACTGCTGCGTGAAATGACGCTGAACCCGTCCATGGGCAAATACCTGGACCTGGCCAACAGCAAGGCGCCCGCGCCGAACGAGAACTATGCGCGCGAGGTGATGCAGCTGTTCACCATCGGTCCCGTGATGCTGAACCAGGACGGCAGCGTGCAGGCCGACCGCAACGGCGATCCCATCCCCAGCTATGACCAGGCCCGCATCGCCGACATCTCGCGCGCCCTGAGCGGCTGGACTTACCAGGGCGCCAGCACGACCGGCGCCAACTGGGAAAAGTTCACCGGTCCGCTGCAGCCGCGCGAGCGCCTGCACGACAAGGGCAGCAAGACGCTGCTGCAAGGCCTGGTGCTGCCGGCCGGGCAGAGCACCGTGCAGGACTTCGACGCGGTGATGGAGAACCTGTTCCAGCACCCCAACCTGCCGCCCTTCATCGCCACCCGCCTGATCCGCGCTTTCACCAGCAGCAATCCCAGCGCGGCCTACATCGAACGCGTGGCAGGCGTGTTCGCCAACGGGCCGGCCGGACGCGGCGACCTGAAAGCCACGCTGACCGCCGTGCTGACCGACCCGGAAGCCCGCATGGATACGCCCAGCGCCAGCCAGGGCAAGCTGAAAGACCCGATGCTGCACTCGCTGAGCCTGTTCCGCGCGCTGGATGCGGCAGTTCTCAACCCCACCAACGCGTTCTGGGAATATTCGCAACTGGGCCAGAAGCTGCTGAACGCGCCCAGTGTGTTCAATTTCTATTCTCCAATGACGGGGCTGCATGTCGCCCGCCGCGCGCAGCGCCATCGCAGGCTCCGTCAACGCCACCACGGACAAGACGCAGCGCGCCCTGGCCGCGCTCTACCTGACCGCCATTAGCGCCGAATTCGCGCTGCAGCAATGACCACGAAGACACCGGAGACTGCCATGAACGACAACCACCTGTCCCGCCGCGGCTTCCTCGGGCTCGGCGCGCAAGCCGGCATGCTGGGCGCGTTGTCCGCGCTGGGCCTGCTGGGCGCAAATCCCGCGCATGCTGCCGTGGGCGACTACAAGGCCCTGGTGTGCCTGTACATGTACGGCGGCAATGACGGCAACAATATGATCGTGCCGCTCGACACCATCCGCTACGGCAAATACAGCGCGATACGCGGCAGCCAGGGGCTGGCCCTATCCGTGGCCAGCAAGACGCTGGTGAGCGAGCGCCGCGCGCGTTTGCAAGCCGTGTCCGACCCGGTGGACCAGCCGTTCGCGTTCCACTACGGCATGGCCGAGCTGGACGCGCTGTTCGGCCAGGGCCAGGTGGCGGCACTGCTCAACGTGGGCAGCCTGCGCCAGCCGCTCAGCAAGGCGCAGTACCAGGCCGGCGTGGCCGTGCCGCCGCAGCTGTTCTCGCACCCGGACCAGCAACTGCAGAACCAGGCCGGCACGCCATCGCTGGCCGGCACCGGCTGGGGCGGGCGCCTGGTCGACCTGCTGGGCACCGGCGGCGAGCTGGACGCGGTGGCGCTGGGCGGCGGCGGCCTGTTCATCGAAGGCGGCAAGACGCACGGCAACCTGATCCCCGCGAACGGCCAGCTCAACCTGGCCGGCATGAATTTCTGGCCGCAGGCGGAAGCGGAACAGCGCCGCGCCGCGCTGGCCGCGCTGCTGTCGGCCAGCCATCCCAACATGGTGGCCGGCGCCGCCAACCGCACGCTGCTCAACGGCATGGAGCTGGTGTCCGACCTGAAGGCCGCCACCGGCGGGCCCGCGCTGGCGACGCCCTTCCCCGGCCACAGTCTGGCGCGGCAGCTGAAGACCGTGGCCCAGCTGATCCGCCTGCGCGCGGCGCAGGGACCGGGGCGGCAAGTGTACTTCGTCTCGCAAGGCGGATTCGACACGCACGGCGGCCAGGCCTACCAGCAGTTCGACCTGCTGCGCCAGGTGTCGCAATCGCTGGCCGCCTTCCAGCAGGGGCTGGCCGAAATCGGCGCCCAGCAGCAAGTGACGACGTTCACCTTGTCGGACTTCGGCCGCAGCCTGCAGCCGAACAGCGGCGGCACCGATCACGGCTGGGGCAACCACCACCTGGTGGTCGGCGGCGCCGTCAGGGGCGGCCTGTATGGCCAGTTCCCCGACTTCACGCTGGGCGGCAAGGACGACGCCACCGGGCGCGGCGTCTGGATCCCGCAGATCTCCAACCAGCAATACGGCGCCACCCTGGGGCGCTGGTTCGGCGCCGACGAGGCCATGCTGGAAACGCAGGTATTCAAGCACGAGCTGGCCAACTTCGCCGTCAAGGACTTGGGCTTCATGGGCTGAGTGCGCGCTGCGCGAAGCTCGCGCCGCATCGGCCGCTGGACCGCCTACAATCAGTGTAGGAGTCATTTTCAGCGAGTTCGCAATGGGGCATGACGATTATCAGCAGCGCAAGCTGCACTGGCTGGCGCGCATCGACAGCTTGTATGGGCTGGTGCAGCAGTGGCTGGCGCGCTATGCGGAGAAAGGCCAGGTGAAATACGACTTCCACGCGCTGGTGCTGACCGAGGAATTGCTGGGCACTTACACCACCCGCACGCTGGGCATCAGCCTGGGGCAACAGCACGTGGTGCTGCGCCCGGTGGGCGTGATGCTGGATACCGGCGGCGGCCGCCTGGACCTGGAAGGCCATCGCGGCAAAGTGCGCTTTGTACTGCCCGACCTGGCGTCGGACTGGAAGATTGCCACCAAGGACGGGGAGTACCCGGCCTTTGAGGACTTTAACGAGAATAACTTCCTGGAAGCGCTGCTGGAAGTATCCAGCGACTAATTCGACCGGCTACATCATCGCGCGGATGGCTTCCACCGCCAGTGCATGATCTTCCGCCTGCGGCAAGCCGGACACCGTGATGGTGCCCACCACGCCCACGCCTTTGATAGTGAGCGGAAAAGCGCCGCCGTGCGCCGCGTAGTCCTTGCTGTCGAGGTAGGGCACCGCCTCGAAATCCACGCCGCGCAGCTTGTGATCGCTGCCCACGTAGAACGAGCTGCGGCCGAAGCGGTTCACCACATTGTTCTTGCGCCGTATCCAGTCCGCCTGGTCGGCACTGGCGCCGTCCATGGCATGGTGGAACAGCACCTGGCCGTTGCGCGTGATATTCACGGTGATGGCCTTGCCCTTCGCCTTGGCCGCGCCGACCAGGCTCAAGCCCAGCGCCAGCGCCGTGTCATTGCTAAAGGCTGAAAACTGCAGTTCCTGTTCCTGGCGCGCCAGGGCTGCGAGCAGGTCGGCGTCCATGGCGTCCTTACAGCTTGATGAAGTGTTCGCGGTAGTACTTCAGCTCTTCGATGGACTCGACGATGTCGGCCAGCGCAGTGTGCTTCTGGTGCTTCTTGAAGCCGCCGACGATCTCCGGCTTCCAGCGCTTGCACAGCTCTTTCAGCGTAGACACGTCGATATTGCGGTAGTGGAAGAACGCCTCCAGCTTCGGCATGTACTTGACCATGAAGCGGCGGTCCTGGCCGATGGTGTTGCCGCACATCGGCGCCTTGCCGGCCGGCACCCACTTCTTCAGGAAGGCGATCAGCTCGGCTTCGGCGAATTCCTCGGTGATGGTGGACGCCTTGACGCGCTCGGTCAGGCCGGAACGGCCGTGGGTGCCCTTGTTCCAGTTGTCCATCTTGTCCAGCGTTTCATCGGATTGATGAATTGCAAACACCGGGCCTTCGGCCAGGAAGTTCAGGTGCATGTCGGTGACGATGATGGCCACTTCGATGATGCGGTCGGTTTCGGGTTCCAGACCCGTCATTTCCATGTCCACCCACACCAGGTTGGTCTCATTCGGACGCTCTTGCGGGGTAGTCGTCGGGATTTCGGTCGCTTGTGACATAATTCTCTCTTGGCCTAAACAATCCGCCATTTTCTCACAGGCATAGAATGTATTCACACGCGTTTTCGATTTTGTTCGTTACTTTCCTGGTTCTGACGCTGGCCGTGCGCTTCTGGCTGGCCTCGCGCCACATCCGCCACGTGCTCGCCCACCGCAGCGCCGTGCCGCCCGAATTCGCCGAAAAAATCCCGCTGGCGGCGCACCAGAAGGCCGCCGACTACACCATCGCCCGCACCAAATTCGGCATGCTGGGCATGGTGGTCAACGCCGCCGTACTGGTCGCCTTCACCTTGCTGGGCGGCCTGCAATGGCTGTCGGTGGAAGTGTACAAGCTGGCCGGCCCCGGCATGGGCTACCAGATCGGCCTGCTGGTCGCCTACGCCGCCATTTCCGGCCTGGTCGATCTGCCCTTCGACTACTACAAGCAATTCGGCCTGGAGCAGCGCTTCGGCTTTAACAAGATGAGCCGCGGCCTGTTCTTCGCCGACATGCTCAAGGGCGTGGCGCTGGGCGCCGTGATCGGCCTGCCGCTGGTGTGGGTGGTGCTGACGCTGATGGACAAGAGCGGCGCGCTGTGGTGGCTGTACGCCTGGCTGGTGTGGAGCGGCTTCCAGTTGCTGATGATGGTGCTGTTCCCGACCGTGATCGCGCCGCTGTTCAACAAGTTCACGCCGCTGGCCGACGAATCGCTGAAATCGCGCATCGAAGGACTGATGCAGCGCGTCGGCTTCGCTTCCAAGGGCCTGTTCGTGATGGACGGTTCCAAGCGCAGCGCGCACGGCAATGCCTATTTCTCCGGCTTCGGCGCCAACAAGCGCATCGTGTTCTTCGACACCCTGCTGTCGCGCCTGGCGCCGCAGGAAATCGAGGCGGTGCTGGCGCACGAGCTGGGGCACTTCAAGCTCAAGCACATCGTCAAGCGCATCGGCATGCTGTTCGCCATCTCGCTGGCGTTTCTGGCACTGCTGGGCTGGCTGAAGAACCAGCTGTGGTTCTACACCGGCCTGGGCGTGGACCCGCTGCTGCTGCCGGGCGCCAGCAACGACGCCATGGCGCTGCTGCTGTTCGCGCTGGCGCTGCCGGTTTTCACCTTCCTGCTGGGACCGCTCACCTCGCTCAGCTCGCGCAAGCACGAGTTCGAGGCGGACGCCTTCGCCGCCAAGCATACCGACCCGCGCGACCTGGTGTCGGCGCTGGTGAAAATGTACGAGGACAACGCTTCGACCCTGACGCCGGACCCGCTGCACTCGGCGTTCTATGATTCCCATCCGCCGGCCAGCGTGCGCATCCGCCAGCTGAACCTGGCGCTCCAATGAGGACCCCGACCATGACGATCCTGGACGCACAACACCTGCAGGCGCTGCACTGTTCACCCGCCAAGGACGCGCTGGACGGCGAGGAAGCGCGCCGCCTGGCGGCCCTGCTGCCGCACTGGCGCCTGGAAAACGGCAAGCTGGTGCGCGAGTTCCGCTTTGCCGACTATTACGAAACCCTGGCCTTCGTCAACGCGCTGGCCTATGTCACGCATGCCGAAGACCACCACCCGGAACTGACTGTGACCTACAACCGCTGCGTCGCCCGCTACGACACCCACTCCGTGAACCAGGGCCAGGGCGGCCTGTCGCTCAACGATTTCATCTGCGCGGCCAAGGCCGACGCCCTGGCGGAGCGCGCATGAAGCAGCAAACCCAGGCCAAAGCAGCGTCCAGCAAGCCGGCACAGCAGACCGGCACCATCATTGCCGCCCACGGCCGCCACTACCTGGCCGAGGTGCATGGCGAGCGCGTGCAATGCGTTACGCGCGGCAAGAAGACCAACGTCGCCGTAGGCGACATCGTCAAGCTGACCGCCACCTCGGCCGACCAGGCCGTGATCGACGAGATCACCGAGCGCAAGACGCTGCTGTACCGCTCCGACCAGTACAAGTCCAAGCTGCTGGCGGCCAATGTGAGCCAGCTGTTCATCGTCGTGGCCACCGAGCCCGGCTATACGGACGACCTGGTCTCGCGCGCCACCGTGGCGGCGGAAGCGGCCGGCATCGAGGTGCACCTGATCCTGAACAAGGTGGACGTCACCGAGTCGCTGGCGCGCACCCGCGAGCGCCTGAAGATGTATTCGAAGCTGGGCTATCCGGTGCATGAGGTGTCGGCCAAGGGCAATCCCGATCACGCCGTGGCCACGCTGCAGCCGCTGCTAAAGGGCAATTCGTCCATCCTGATCGGCCAGTCCGGCATGGGCAAGTCCTCGCTGATCAACCTGCTGGTGCCGGGCGCCGATATCGCCGTGCGCGAAATTTCCGCCGCGCTCGACACCGGCAAGCACACCACCACCTTCACCCGCCTGTACACCATGCCCGACCTGGGGCCGGACACGTCCATCATCGATTCGCCCGGTTTCCAGGAATTCGGCCTGTACCACCTGAGCGAAGGCATGCTGGAGCGCGCCTTCCGCGACTTCAAGCCCTACCTGGGCGGTTGCAAATACTACAATTGCCGCCACCTCAACGAACCGCAATGCCCGGTACTGGACGCGGTCAAGGCCGGCGAGATCAGCAGGCTGCGCCACGAACTGTATGGCCAGCTGCTGCACGAGTCGGCGCAAACACTGTATTAAAAAACAATTGAATTGGCATCTGTTCAAAAAGTCGATTGCAGCTTTCGATGCTGTGGAGCATTATTAGCAAGGTAGCGAAAAACTGAGGAAGGCCATGGACATGTTCGCGGTCGAGGATGATGTTGCTCAATGGGAAGTATCACTGCTTCCCTTGCGCGGCGTCGCGCGCCTGCCCGTCCTGGTGCCGCTGGCCTGGCACGTGCGCCAGCGCGACAGCGACCGGGCCGAAGCGCTCGCCGCCGAAGCGCTGGCCCTGCTGCCGCAGACCAATCTCGATCCCAACGCCCAGAGCGCCATCGCCGCCCGCATGCAGCTGGTGCAGGGCGAAGTGCTGTGGCTGCGCGGCGCACTGGACCAGGCCGAGGCGCACGCCCAGCTCGGCTTCGAGCAGCTATGCACGCTGGGCGACCATGAAGCCTGCGCCGACGCCCACTGGCTGCAGGCCTCGATAGCGGTGGACCGGGGCGACCACGCGCGGTGCGACCTTGAACTGGCGCTGGCCCTGGATGCCGCCGGCCTGGCGCGAGACCGCGAGCGCCAGCACATCATCGAAGCGGCCACCGCGCGCTGGGCCATCCTGCGCGACCCCAACTGCGCCGCCGGCTGGAACGCCCGGCCCAGGCATGACCCGCACGCGGCAAGCGGGACAGAGGCGGACGGCGGCGCGGAACCGCCGGGCCCGGCCGCCTGGCGCCACGACTACCTCGGAGTGGCCGCCAGCCTGTCCAGCGACTTCGCCACCGCCGCCAGCCACTACATCCGCTGTTATGAAAGCGCGCTGGCCACCGGGCAGCTGCGCGTGGCCATCACCGCCGCCACCAATATCGGCGAAGACTTCACCAACCTGAACGACCACCACGCCGCGCTGGAATGGATGCAGTGCGCGCTGGACCTGGCCCGTCCCACCGGCTGGCCGCGCAGCGTGGGCGCCTGCCTGATGCACACGGCCGACACCATGCGCCGCCTGGGCCGGCTGGACGCGGCCGAGGAACTGCTGCACGAGGCACTGGAGATCCTGGCGCCGCTGTCGGGCGCGCGCAGCTACGCCATCGCACTACAATACCTGGGCGACCTGTCGCTGGACCGGGGCGACTACGCCGCCGCGCTGGACGCCTTCCAGCGCCTGGAAGGCCGCGCCGACGCCCTACAGCAAGCCGATTTCCAGACCGTGGCGCGGCGCGGCCAGGCGCACGCCCTGTCCGGCCTGGACCGGCCGCAGGAAGCGCTGCGCGCCGCGCACGAAGCGGTGCGGCTGGCGGGCGAGCAATGCAATATGCATCACCAGGTGACCGCGCTGCGGGTGCTGTCGCTGGTCCACGGCCGCCACGCGCTGACCAGCCCGGACGGCATGACCGAGCTGAACGCCACGCTGCACTATCTGCACAAGGCGCTGGCGGTGGCGTCCGCCATCGACGGCTACACCGTGCCGGGCGACCTGCTGGATGCGCTGGCGCGCGAGTACGCCCGTGCCGGCAGCTACCAGCAGGCCTACCAGATGGCGGTGTCGGCCAGCGCGGCGCGCGAGAAGACGCACAGCCAGGAAGCCACCAACCGCGCCGTGGCCATGCAGGTGCACCACCAGACCGAGCACGCGCGCGCCGAGGGCCAGCACCACCGCGAGCTGGCCGCGTCCGAAGCGCGGCGCGCCGAACTGCTGCTGCAAACCAGCGCCATGCTGGAGCGCCTGTCGGCCATCGGCCAGGAGATCACCACCCACCTGGACGCGGCCGCCGTGTTCCAGGCGCTGGACCGGCACGTGGAGGCGCTGCTGCACACGCACACCTTCGCCATCTACCTCTACGACCACGGCGCCCAGTCGCTGACGCGCGCCTTCGGCGTGGAAGGCGGCTGCGCGCTGCCCACCAATGTGATCCCGCTGTCGCATCCGCACTCGTACTCGGTGCGCTGCCTGAACGAACGGCGCGAAGTGTACGTGCCCGACCTGAACGGCACCGATCACAGTTTCGTCATCCCCGGCACCTGCCCCAACCGCAGCGCGCTGTACGTGCCGCTGCGGGTGGGCGAGCGCGTGCTGGGCGTGATGACGGCGCAGTCGCTGGAACTGAACGCCTACGGCGAGCGCGAACGGCTGATCTTCCGCACCCTGTGCGCCTACGGCGCCATCGCGCTCGACAACGCGGAAGCCTACCGCCAGTTGCAGGACGCGCAGACCCAGCTCGTGTCGCAGGAAAAGCTGGCCGCGCTGGGCTCGCTGATGGCCGGCGTGGCGCACGAGCTGAACACGCCGATCGGCAACAGCCTGCTCATCGCCAGCACCCTGCAGCAAAAGACCGCCGAGATCGAGCAGCAAATGAACGGCGCAGGCCTGCGCCGCTCCGAGCTGGCCGCCTACGTGGCCGACGCGCAAAAAGCGTCCGAGCTGGTGATGCGCGGGCTGACCAGCGCGGCCGACCTGGTAAACAGCTTCAAGCAGGTGGCGGTGGACCGCACCACCGAGCAGCGCCGCATGTTCAACCTGCAGCAAGTGACGCACGAGGTGGTCGCCACCATGATGAACCGCATCCGCAACGCCAACCACAGCATCGAATACGAGGTGCCGGACACGCTGGCCATGGACAGCTATCCGGGGCCGTTCGGCCAGGTGCTGGCCAACCTCATCAACAACGCGCTGCTGCACGCCTTCGAAGGCCGCCAGCATGGCCGCATGCGGCTCAGCGCCAGCACGCCCGCCGAGGGGCGCGCACTGCTGGTGTTCAGCGACGACGGCGGCGGCATCCCGGCCGAGCACCAGTCGCGCATCTTCGATCCCTTTTTCACCACCAAGCTGGGCCAGGGCGGCAGCGGTCTGGGACTGTCGATCAGCTACAACATCGTCACCTCGCTGCTGGGCGGGCAGATCAGCGTTTCCAGCAGCCCGGCCGGCACCGTGTTCACGCTCGACCTGCCGCTTACCGCGCCGATGCAGGACGACACCGGGCCGGTGGCGATCTATCATTAAAAAATTGTCTATACGTGCCGATTTGATATTAAACTGGGCGGCACGGAGCCGCGCCAACCCGGTCTCGGCCCGTCTACAAGGACGCCCATGAAATCACTCATTCTGGCCGCAGTTGTGGCCAGCCCGCTACTGGCAGGCTGCGCCACCTCCCCCGACGAGCCTCGCACGCCGATTGTTTCCAACTACGACACCGACGCCTACATCCCGACGGGCACCAACCTGAAGCGCAAGAACAAGGACGCCGCCGACCGCATGCAGTCCATGTCCGCCGAAGACGCCCAGCGCCAGCTGCAATTCGTCCCGGTTGCGCCGTCCAGCGCCAGCAGCCGCTAAACCACGCCGACGCGGCGCCCAGCGCCGCTCTCGCTTGCCGGCCCGTCGGCAAGCAGCGCATGGTGAGCGAGCACATGAACGCCCGGTTGTAGACCAGCACCCGCAATCCTCCCATTCGCAACCGGCCCCGCTGCCTCCGCGGCAGCGGCGTTGCGAAAATAATACCCAGTGATTGGAGCAGAAACTCGGCGCGCATTCCGCACGATACAGTGCGGCAAGTTGCGGGGAGCGGTGCGACCCGCGACGCGCGGCAGCCGCAGCCAGGTGTCCCCAGCCTTCATTGCTGCCGCGCCCACAATTTAGCCGTATAATGTTTTGCTAAGCTGGCGTTTCCGGCACCCCCGCCACTGCCAGCCCAACAAATCGTTGTCACTATGTCTACCCAAAAACCGATTCGGCACTACCTGCAGTTTTCCGACTTGTCGTTGGATGAATACGAATACGTGATCGAACGCGCCCACGTCATCAAGCGCAAATTCAAGAACTACGAGATCTATCACCCGCTGGTCGACCGTACGCTGGTGATGGTGTTCGACAAGAACTCCACCCGCACCCGCCTGTCCTTCGAGGCCGGCATGCACCAGCTGGGCGGCGCCGCCATCTATCTGAACACCCGCGACTCCCAGCTGGGCCGCGGCGAGCCGGTGGAAGACGCCGGCCAGGTCATGTCGCGCATGTGCGACGTGATCATGGTGCGCACCTTCGGCCAGGACATCATCGAGCGTTTCGCCGCCTTCTCGCGCGTGCCGGTGATTAACGGCCTGACCAACGAACACCACCCCTGCCAGGTGTTCGCCGACATTTTCACCTACTACGAGCACCGCGGCTCCATCGCCGGCAAGACCGTGGCCTGGGTGGGCGATGCCAACAACATGCTGTACTCCTGGCTGCAGGCTGCCGAGGTGTTCGGCTTCCACGTCAACGTGTCCACGCCCAAGGGCTACGACATGGACATGTCGCTGGTGTCGACCGACCGCTACACCTTCTTCGCCAACCCGTCCGACGCCTGCGAAGGCGCGGACCTGGTCAACACCGACGTGTGGACCAGCATGGGCTACGAGGACGAGAACGCGGCCCGCCTGAAAGCCTTCGACGGCTGGATCGTCGATTCGGCCAAGATGGCGCGCGCCAAGCCGGACGCGCTGTTCATGCACTGCCTGCCCGCTCACCGCGGCGAGGAAGTGTCGGCCGACGTGATCGACGGCCCGCAGTCGGTAGTCTGGGACGAAGCCGAGAACCGCCTGCATATCCAGAAGGCGCTGATCGAATACCTGCTGCTGGGCCGCCTGGACGGCAAGTGACGCAGGGCGGGTTACGCTGCGCTAACCCGCCGGCGCCGCCGCCCGGCAAGATAAAATACCGAATCACCTATCAAGAATGGAACGACCATGAGCGACATCAAAAAAGTAGTCCTCGCCTACTCCGGCGGCCTGGACACCTCCGTAATCCTGAAGTGGCTGCAGGATAACTACAAGTGCGAAATCGTCACTTTCACGGCCGACCTGGGCCAGGGCGAGGAGCTGGAGCCGGCACGCGCCAAGGCGATCAAGTTCGGCATCAAGCCTGAGAACATCTACATCGACGACGTGCGCGAAGAATTCGTGCGCGACTTCGTGTTCCCGATGTTCCGCGCCAACACCGTGTACGAAGGCGAATACCTGCTGGGCACCTCGATCGCGCGTCCGCTGATCGCCAAGCGCCTGATCGAGATCGCCAACGAGACCGGCGCCGACGCCATCTCGCACGGCGCCACCGGCAAGGGCAACGACCAGGTGCGTTTCGAACTGGGCGCCTACGCGCTGAAACCAGGCGTCAAGATCATCGCCCCATGGCGCGAGTGGGACCTGCTGTCGCGCGAAAAACTGCTGAAGTACGCGGAAGACGCCGGCATCGACATCGACATGAAGCACAAGAACGGCGGCGCGCCGTACTCGATGGACGCCAACCTGCTGCACATCTCCTTCGAAGGCCGCCACCTGGAAAACCCGAGCGCCGAAGCCGAGGAATCGATGTGGCGCTGGAGCGTGAGCCCTGAAGCGGCTCCCGACCAGCCGGAATACCTGGACATCGAATACGAAAAGGGCGACATCGTGGCCCTGAACGGCGTGCGCATGTCGCCGGCCACCGTGCTGACGGAACTGAACCGCCTGGGCGGCAAGCACGGCATCGGCCGCCTGGACCTGGTGGAAAACCGCTACGTCGGCATGAAGTCGCGCGGCTGCTACGAAACCCCTGGCGGCACCATCATGCTGAAGGCGCACCGCGCCATCGAATCGATCACGCTGGACCGCGAAGTGGCCCACCTGAAAGACGACCTGATGCCGCGCTACGCGTCGATGATCTACAACGGCTACTGGTGGGCGCCTGAGCGCGTGGCGATCCAGACCCTGATCGACCACACCCAGGCCACCGTGAACGGCTGGGTGCGCGTCAAGCTGTACAAGGGCAATGTGATTGTCGTGTCGCGCGATTCGAAGACCGATTCGCTGTTCGACATGACCATCGCCACCTTCGACGAAGACGGCGGCGCCTACAACCAGGCCGACGCCGGCGGCTTCATCAAGCTGAACGCGCTGCGCATGCGCATCGCCGCCAACGCCCGCCTGAAGCGCGGCCAGTAATACGATAGGCTGTACCGGCGCTGTCACGGCGCTGTACCCGAGCGGGCCGCCATGTGCGGCCCGTTTTGTTTTTCCGGCCGAGGGTGCTACATTGCCATATCGCCGCCGGGAGAACCCATGAAAGACATGCGCATAAAAACCAAGCTCACCGCCGGTTTCGGCGCCATCGTCGCCACCCTGCTGCTGCTGCTCGGGCTCTCCTACAACCAGTTCAGCCGCCTGGCCGCCGCCAACGCGTGGGACCGCCATTCGCTGGAAGTGCTGCTGGAGGCCGACCAGATCGCCAACGCCGTGCTGCAGATCCAGAACTCCACGCGCGGCTTCATGCTGACCGGGAACGAGAGCCTGGTGCAGATCATCCCGCGCGAAGAGGAAGCCATGCGGCGCCATGTGGCGCGCGCCCTGGTCCTGACGCAGGACAATCCGCAGCAGCAGGCGCGCCTGAAGCAGATCGGCCCCATGGCCGAGGACTGGGTGCAGAACGTGATCCATCCGCTGCTCGATAAACGGCGTGCGCTGAACAAGCAGGTGGGCGTGTCGCAGCAGGTGGCCACGGCGGCCGATGTGCTGAACGGCGCCAAGGTGATTGCCGACGTGCGCAAGCTGCTGGCGGACCTGTCCGCCGATGAAAACCGTTTGCTGGCCCAGCGCTCCGCCGACGCGCGCGAGATGCAGCAGGCGCAGGCCTGGTTGCTGGGCGGCGGCGGCGCGGTGGCCGTGGCGCTGGCCATCGGCATCGGCTGGCTGCTGCTGCGCGCCCTGCTCACGCCACTGGGCCTGCTGATGCAGGCAGTGGGCCGCATCGCCGCCGGCGAGCAGTCCGCGCGGGTGGTGGTGGTGTCGAACGACGAACTGGGCGAGGTGGGCACGGAGTTCAACCGCATGGCGCAAACCATCCAGGACAGCCAGGCCAGGGAACTGGCCGACACCAACCTGCTGCGCGCCAAGGTCGATGCGCTGCTGGCAGTGGTGTCCAAGGCCGCCTCCGGCGACCTGACGGG
>NZ_BAAKJE010000076.1:0-20224 GCF_059704565.1 Massilia sp. NBRC 108631 | reverse complement strand
CACAACCCTGCCGGCCGGCCCCGGGGGGGCGGTGACCGGGCCCGGGGGCCCCGCCGCCGGGAAGGACTACCATGAGTACTTTATCGGACAGGGCGGTTGCGCCGCGCGCAGCGCCTGCCGCCACCTCCGCCGCAGGCGGCAGGCGCTCCGCGCTGCGCATCCTGTCGGCGGCGCTGGCGGCGCCTGCCGGACTGGCCGGGCTGGCCGCCTGCGGCAGCGAGCCGCGCAACCACCACACTTGGGGCCACGTGTTCGGCACCACGGTTGGCATCACCATCCATGACGGCTCCACGCAGCGCGCCCAGGAGCTGGGCGCTGCCGTGCTGGCCGAATTCGACCGCCTGCACCACAAATTCCACGCCTGGCAGCCCGGCATGCTGACGGAGCTGAACCAGCACGTTGCGCGTGGCCTGCCGTTCCATGCGGACGCCGAAATGGCCATGCTGCTGCAGTCGGCGGCGCGGCTGGCCGAACGCTCGGAGCACCTGTTCAACCCCGCCATCGGGCACCTGCTGCGGCTGTGGGGCTTCCAGGGCGGCGCGACCGGCAAAGCCGCGCCGGACCGCGCCGAGCTGCGCCACTGGGTCGCGGCCAATCCGCGCCTGTCGGACCTGCGCATTGCGGGCACCCGCATCGCCAGCGTCAATCCCGCGGTGCGGATCGATCTGGGCGGCTATGCCAAGGGCTATGCGCTGGACCGCGGCGCCGCCATCCTGCGCGCGGCAGGCGTGCAGGCCGCGCTGATCAACATCGGCGGCAATGTGCTGGCGATCGGCCAGCCGGGGAGCAGGCCATGGCAGGTCGGCATCCGCGACCCGCGCGCGGCCGCCACGCTGGCGACCGTCGGGTTGCGCGACAACGAAGCCATCGGCACCAGCGGCGATTATGAACGCTATGTGCTTGAGAACGGACAGCGCCGCGCGCACATCATCGATCCGCGCACCGGCATGCCGGCGCTGGGCGCCGCCTCGGTGACGGTGCTGGCCGGTGGCGGCGCGGACGCGGGCCTGCGTTCGGACGGCAACAGCAAGCCGCTGTTCATCGCCGGCGCCGCACGGTGGCAGGCCATGGCCGGCCAACTCGGTTTGCCGCAAGCCCTGCTGGTGGCCGACGAGGGCGGGGTCTCCATGACGGCCGCCATGCGGCGCCGCATCTCGGGCCGGGTCTGAAAACGGAAGCGCGCCCGTCCTGCGGCGCGCGGTCAGGTTCCGGCGTTGGCTGCATCACGCGGCCAGCGCGCCTTCTGGCATCGCCCCGCGCAGGCGCCAGTACAGGCGCAGCGCATATCCCAGGTTGAACATCAGCGCCAGGCAGGATGCCAGCATCATGCCGGCCGCAGGGCGCGCCAGCAGGTCAGGCCGCCGGCAGGCCGCCAGCAGCAGCGCCAGTGCCGCCAGGTGCAGGCCGAACTGGCGCTGCGCCCATGCTTCCGGAATGATCTTGCGCACGCCTGGCACCGAACGGCAGCCGCCGGGCAGCGTGCTTTGAAGGTGGTACCACAGCAGGAAAGGCACGATCTGGTACAGCATGCCGTTGATGACGGACAGTGCGAAGCCCGCCAGCAGCAGTGCGCCCAGCGCCAGCGGCAAGCCGGCGTCGGCCGTGTCCCATGGCAGCAGCACCAGCACGCAGGCCGCCAGCAGGCTGCCCACGGAGGTATACCAGAACAGCGTGGCCGGCTCGGGGCGCGGCCGCTTGCGGCGCAGCAGCAGCGCGATGGTGACGGCCGCGAACGCGCCGTAGCCGGCCGCGCCCAGCGCCATGCCCGCTTGCGTGAAGTGGCGCGCCGGCGCCTCGTCCAGGCGGCTGGCGATCGACACCGCCACCAGCAGCAGGAACAGCCAGGTGGTCAAACCGCGCGTAAGCCAGTCCGGATAAGTCTCGGTTACCTGGAACATCGGCACCACCTGGTAGGCCACGCCGATCACCGTCAGCCCGGCCCAGCCCAGCATGCCCCACATGGCGTGCAGGTCCGTCAATGGCAGCAAGGGCAGGGCAGCACTGCCGGGCCAGGCGAACTGGCTGCCCAGCAGTGCACCGAGGACGGCAGTAACGGCCAGCGCCGCCAGTGCCACGCGGATCGCCGCCATCATGGCGCTGGCGCCCGCCGCGTGGTGCTGCCACAGGCCGGCCGCGCAGCGCGCCAGCATCAGCAGCAGGGAAGGCAGCAGCAGCGCCATGGCCAGCGCGAACAGCACCGGCTGCGCAGACAGGAAGCCGGCTGCCAGCAGCAGCGTGCCGGCGCATAGTCCGGCGTGCACCGTGCGGCCCCTGGACTGCGGCAGGCCGATGCCCGCCACTGCGGGCAACAGCTGCAGCAGCGCACCGATGATGGCCATGCTCACGCAGCCCAGCGTCAGCAGGTGGGTGGCAGCCAGCATGCCCGGCGTCCAGCGGCTGGCAAACGCCGCTTCGCCATGCCACAGCAGGACCGCGGCGGCCAGCGCCGCGAACAGGGGGGCGCACAGCAGGAAGCGCAGCGGCAGCGACAGCGACGGGTTGTGTTCAAAGCTCAGGGCGCGTTGCATGGCGGGACCCGTCAGGCGAAGGCTTGCCAGATGCGCAGGGCGTAGCCGTCGCCGGTCCAGTGGCCCTCGTGGCGATAGCCGTCGCGTTCCAGGATTCCGAACAGCGGATGCGGTTCGCGATCCATGGCAACGTGCAGCACGTCGTCCTGCGCCAGGTTCTCCAGCGCATCCATGATGTGCTGCATGGGTTCCGGCGGCGGCAGGCCGCGCACATCGAGCGGCACGGCACGGCCATTGGGCAAGGGGTTCAGGTTCTGCTTGGTTTTCATGGAATTCTTCCGCGGGGTGAGAGGCGTAAAACAGAGACATAAATGGGTGCACCGATTGTCACATTCCCGCAAGTCGCTCTTCCTTGATACAGATCAAGGATTGCCGCCTTGCCCCCGCGTTACAGTGCGGCAGCACCGGCGTGCTGCCGGTTTCTCCACTGACGTAAAGCGAACACCATGAGTCTTACTGCATCACATGATGCCGCAGCCGGCGCCCAAACCGGCGCGGCGGGCATCGAACTGGTTTGCCCCGCAGGCAGCCTGCCTGCGCTGAAGGCGGCCGTCGACAACGGCGCCGACTGTGTCTATCTCGGCTTTCGCGACGCGACCAATGCGCGCAACTTCGCCGGCCTCAATTTCGACGACGCCGCCATTGCCCAGGGCATCGCCTATGCCCACCAGCGCGGACGCAAAGTGCTGCTGGCGCTGAACACCTATCCGCAGCCGTCCTCCACCGACCTGTGGCGCGGCGCCATCGCGCGCGCGGCGCAGGCCGGCATCGACGCGGTGATCCTGGCCGACCCCGGCCTGATGCGCTACGCCGCCGACCACTATCCGGAGCTGCGGCTGCACCTTTCGGTACAAGGATCGGCCACCAATGCCGAGGCCATCAACTTCTACCAGCGCCAGTTCGGCGTGGCGCGCGCGGTGCTGCCGCGCGTGCTGTCGCTGGCGCAGGTGGAGCACGTGATTGCCAACACCGGCGTGGAAATCGAGGTATTCGGCTTTGGCAGCCTGTGCGTGATGGTGGAAGGGCGCTGCGCGCTGTCCTCCTACGTCACGGGCGAGTCGCCCAACACGCACGGCGTATGCTCGCCGGCCAAGGCGGTGCGCTGGCAGCCGTCGCCGCAGGGTCTGGACGCGCGCCTGAACGGCGTGCTGATCGACCGCTACCAGGATGGCGAGAACGCCAGCTACCCCACGCTGTGCAAGGGCCGCTTCGACGTCGAAGGCGAAACCTACTACGCGGTCGAAGAGCCCACCAGCCTGAATACCCTGGAGCTGCTGCCCAAGCTGCTGGCGATGGGCGTGCGCGCAGTGAAGATCGAGGGGCGCCAGCGCAGCCCGGCCTATGTGGCGCAAGTGACGCGCGTGTGGCGCGAAGCGATAGACCAGTGCAGCGCGCCGTCGGCGCGCTACGCCGTCAAGCCGGCCTGGATGGCGGAACTGAACAAGGTGGCGGAAGGCCAGCAGCACACGCTGGGCGCCTATCACCGCGCATGGAAATGAGGGGAACATCATGCTGAAACTGGCACTGGGGCCATTGCTGTACTACTGGCCCAAGAACACCGTGCAGGCCTTTTACGAGGAAGTGGCCGCAGGTCCTGCCGACATCGTCTACCTGGGTGAAACCGTGTGCTCCCGCCGCCACGAGCTGCGCCTGGCCGACTGGCTGGCAATTGCCGCCATGCTGGAGGCGGCGGGCAAGGAAGTCGTGCTGTCCACGCTGGCCCTGCTCGAATCGAGCGCCGACGTGACCGCGCTGCGCCGCATCGCCGCCAACGGCCATTACCAGGTCGAGGCTGGCGACATGGGGGCCGTCAACCTGCTGTGCGGCGAAGGCGCGCCTGCCGCCGGCTTCGTGGCGGGGCCGCAACTGAATGTCTACAATGTGCCCACGCTGGAGTTGCTGCACGGCCTGGGCGCGCGGCGCTGGGTGATGCCGCTGGAGATGGGACGGGCCGGGCTGGCGCCCATGCAGCGCGGCCGTCCAAAGGGCATGCAGACCGAGGTGTTTGCCTACGGCCGCATGCCGCTGGCGTTCTCGGCGCGCTGCTTCACCGCGCGCAACCGCAATCTGCCCAAGGACAATTGCCAGTTCAGCTGCCTGGAACACCCGGACGGCCTGCTGATGCAAACGCGCGAGCAGCAGCCTTTCCTGGTGTTGAACGGTACACAGACGCAGTCGGCCCAGCACTACAGCCTGGCCGGCGAGGTCGGTGAACTGGAGGCCATGGGCGTCGACGTGCTGCGCATCAGTCCCCAGTCCCAAGGTACGGCGGGTGTACTGGCCGCTTTCGACGCGCTGCGGCGCGGCGCCGAACCGGCACCGGACAGCCTGCTGCCGCTGGCGGCCGGCGCGGCCTGCAACGGCTACTGGCACGGCGAACCGGGCCTGGCGCAGCACTACGCGGAGGCCGCATGAACGGCGCCGAGCGCAAGCACTTCACCGGTCCGGCCAGCCGCGCGCTGCCGCCTTCCGGTTCCGCATCCGGCGCGGGGCCTGGATTGCCTCCCGCTGCACTGCCGCCCGCAATGGCGGCAATACTGGGCAAGCTGCCGCCGCTGCCAGGCTCGCTGCTGTTTGCCGCCGCGCTCAACATCGCGCTACGGCCCTATCTGCCGGACGACGTGCGCGCCAGCCTGCTGGGGCGCCGCCTGCGCCTGACCGTCAGCGACGCCGCGCTGTCGTTCGACTATGAATGGCGCGGCGAGCGTTTCGCCGGCCTGCCGCGCGGCCCTGCGGCCGACCTGGAAATCGCCGCCAGCGCGCGCGACCTGCTGGCGCTGGCCCGCCGCGAGGAAGACCCCGACACGCTGTTCTTCAGCCGGCGCCTGTCCATGTCGGGCGACACCGAGCTGGGGCTGCTCGTGAAGAACACGCTGGACGCAATCGACACACCGCTGCCGGAGGCGGCGCGGCACGCAGTGCTGGCCTGGCTGCGCAACCTGGGCCGGTTCGGGAAGTCCGGCCTCCGCTAGCCACAATCAACTAGGAGGGCATCATGAGCCACAAAGACGCGGCGCTGCCGCTGGTGTATTCGTGTTCCGGCTGTTCCAGCGCCGCACAGACGGCCAACGCCGCCGCGCTGGAGCTGGATAGCCGGGGCAGCGCGGAAATGTCCTGCATCGCCGGTGTCGGCGGCGGCGTCGCGCCGCTGGTGCGGCTGGCCAGGTCGGGCCGCACCATCATTGCCATCGACGGCTGCGCGCTGGCGTGCGTGCGGCATTGCCTGGCGCAGCACGGCATCGAAGCCACCCACCATGTACTGCTGCCGCAGATGGGCGTAAAGAAGAAATACCACACCCGCCACGACCCGCAGCAAGCGGTGCGCGTGGCGCGCGCGGTCGAGGCCATGCTGGCGCCCCGGTCCGAGGCCATGGACGCCGAGCCGAACACCATCGAGGAAATTACCACATGAACCTGTCCACCTCCCTGCTGCAGGCGCTCAAGGCGTACGGTGCGCGCGAGCTGTTCGGCCTGCCGGGCGACTTCGTGCTGCCGTTCTTCCAGCAGGCTGAGCAAGCGGCCGCGCTGCCGCTGTACACCCTCAGCCACGAACCCGGCGTCGGCTTCGCCGCCGACGCGGCCGCGCGCTACGGCGGCGGCCTGGGCGTGGCCGTCATCACCTACGGCGCCGGTGCGCTCAACATGGTCAACGCGGTGGCCGCTTCCTACGCCGAGAAGGTGCCGCTGGTGGTCATTTCCGGCGCACCGGGCGCCCGTGAGCGCAGCAACGGCTTCCTGCTGCACCACCAGACCCGCAGCCTCGATTCGCAGTTGGCCATCTTCCGCGAGATCACCTGCGACCAGGTGGTGCTCGACAACGCCGCCGAAGCGCCGGCGCTGATTGCCCGCGCGCTGGCGAACTGCGTGGCGCAGTCGCGCCCCGTGTACATCGAGCTGCCGCGCGACATGGTGGCGGCGCCTAGCGCGCCGGTGCCGGTGCTGCCGCCGCCGGCAGCCGATCCGGACGCCGTGCGCGCCTGCGCCGCCGAAGTGCTGCGGCGGCTCTCGGATGCTCGCCGGCCGCTGCTGCTGGTCGGCATCGAGATACGGCGCTACGGGATCGAGCACAAGGTGGCGCGCCTGGCGCAGCTGCTGCGCGTGCCGGTGGCCACCACGATCATGGGGCGCGGCCTGCTGGCTGACGAGGACGCGCCGCTGCTGGGAACCTATCTCGGCGTGGCGGGCGATCCGGCCGTTACGCGCGCGGTCGAGGAGGCCGATGCGCTGCTGATGCTGGGCGTGCTGCTGTCGGATACCAATTTCGGCGTCTCTGCGCGCAAGATCGACATGCGCGGCAGCATCCAGGCGCTCGACGGCCAGGTGGCGCTGGGCCATCACGTCTATCCAGGCATTCCGCTGGAAGCGCTGATCGACGCCTTGCTTGCCCAAGGCGCCCCGGTCGCGGCGCAGGCGCCGCCGCAGCAGCCGGTGCGCTATCCGCGCGAGCTGCGCGCGGATGGCGGGCCGGTGGCGCCGATGGACATCGCGCGCGCGGTCAACGACGCGCTGGCCCAGGCCGGGCCAATGCCCATCGTGTCCGATATCGGCGACTGCTTTTTTACCGCACTCGATATCGACGGCGGCGGGCTGCTGGCGCCGGGCTATTACGCCACCATGGGCTACGGCGTGCCGGCCGGGCTGGGTCTGCAGGCGTCGGCCGGACGGCGGCCGCTGGTACTGGTGGGCGACGGCGCTTTCCAGATGACGGGCTGGGAGCTGGGCAACTGCCAGCGCTATGGTTGGGACCCGGTGGTCATCGTGTTCAACAACTGCGGCTGGGAGATGCTGCGCGCCTTCCAGCCGGAGGCGCGCTACAACGATCTGAGCGACTGGCGCTTCGCCGACATGGCGGCGGCGCTGGGCGGGGATGGCTACCGCGTCGAATCGCGCGCGCAGCTCAGGCAGGCGCTGGATAAGGCGCTGGCTACGCGCGGGCGCTTCCAGCTGATTGAAGCCATGCTGCCGAAGGGGGCGCAGTCCGATACGCTGGCGCGCTTCGTGGCGGGCGTGAAACGCCTGCAGGCGGCGGGGTGAGCTTGCTTTGGCGGGTTAGGCACTGCGTGCTAACCCGCCTGCGCCGTCCGAGGCTAGTGCGCCTGCCTCAGCATAAAGCGCGGAAACAGCGGCGCCATGCGGGAGGCCAGCGCCTCGTCGGGGTATCCCGGCAGCGCCTGAAGATTGAGTGCGGCATCGCGGCAGCCGGTGGCGCGGAACTGCTGCAGCACATAGTGTTGCACGCCCATGTCCGCCAGCGTGGCTGCCAGCCGTTCCAGCGAGGCGGGCGGCAACAGGCCGGAATGCGCCGTGGTGCGGCACTCGTACGCCACGCCGCTGTCCAGGATGGCGCGCACGCATTGCTCCGCCTGGCGTCCGCTGCCGGGCACGCCGGTCACGCTGGCGTAGTCCTCGAACGGCGCCTTCACGTCAAAACCGATCCAGTCCAGCAGCGGCAGCACGCGCCTTAGCCGCTCCGGGTAGATGCAGGCCGTGTGCAGCCCCACCTTGAAGCCGAGCGCGCGCACCTGCGCGATGGCGGCCGGCAGCGCCGGGTCGGTGGTCGGCTCGCCGCCGCTGAAAACCACCGCGTCCAGCAGGCCGGCGCGTCCTTCCAGCCGTTCCAGCAGCCGTGGCCAGGAGAGGGGGCTGGTGCGCGGGCGCGCTTGCAGCTCGGGATTGTGGCAGTAGCCGCAACGCCAGGCGCAGCCCTGCACGAACACCACGGCGGCCAGCTGGCCGGGATAGTCGGTGGCCGAGAACGGCGTAAAGCCGCCCACGTTCAGCTGTCCGCCGTCCATCTTAGTGCGACGCCGCTTCGGTGAAATACTGGCGCTCGTGGAACTCGCCCTGCTTGCCGATGTTGAAGGACGACAGCGGACGGTGGTAGCCCATCACGCGGGTCCAGATTTCGCACGGCTGGCGCTCGCTGTCGTCCAGCATCAGGTTGCCGGTGGTGGCGATGGCGTTGTTGGTAGCTTGCATGGTCTTCCTTTTCAGTGGTGGGTAAAATCGGGGCCTCAGGCGGCCAGTTTGCGTGCGATGAGGTCATCGTCGCACTTGGGACAGAAGGGATGGCGTCCGCTCAGGTAGCCGTGCTTGGGGCAGATCGAGAACGTGGGCGTGACCGTGATGTAGGGCAGGCCGAAGCGGCTCAGCGAGCGCTTCACCAGCGTGCGGCAGGCGTCCGCGCTGGACAGCGCTTCCGTCATGTACAGGTGCAGCACGGTGCCGCCGGTGTACTTGCGCTGCAGCGCATCCTGCTGCTGCAGCGCCTCGAAGGGATCGTCCGTGTAGCCGACCGGCAGTTGCGAGGAGTTGGTGTAGTAGGGCATGTCCGGCGTGCCGGCCTGCAGGATGTCTGGATAGCGCTTGCGGTCTTCGCGCGCGAAGCGGTAGGTGGTGCCCTCGGCCGGCGTGGCTTCCAGGTTGTACATATGGCCGGTCTCCTCCTGGAATTCCAGCATGCGCGCGCGCACGTGGTCCAGCAGGCGCAGGGCGAAGGCGCGGCCTGCCTCGGAGGTGATGTCGTCCGCGCCGGCGCTGAAGTTGCGTATCATCTCGTTGACGCCGTTTACGCCCAGCGTGGAGAAGTGGTTGCGCAGCGTGCCCAGGTAGCGCTTGGTGTACGGGAACAGGCCGTTGTCCATGTGGCGCTGTATCACCTTGCGCTTGATCTCCAGGCTTTGCTTGCCCAGCTCGAGCAGCACATCGAGCGCGGCCAGCAGCGCGGCCTCGTCGCCCCGGTGCAGATAGCCCAGGCGCGCGCAGTTGATGGTGACCACGCCCAGCGACCCGGTCTGCTCGGCCGAGCCAAACAGGCCGTTGCCGCGCTTGAGCAGTTCGCGCAGGTCCAGCTGCAGGCGGCAGCACATGGACCGTATCATGTTCGGCTTCAGTTCCGAGTTGATGAAGTTCTGGAAATAGGGCAGGCCGTAGCGCGCCGTCATTTCGAACAGCAGCTCGGCGTTCGGGCTGTGCCAGTCGAAGTCGGGCGTGATGTTGTAGGTCGGGATGGGGAAGGTGAAGGCGCGGCCCTTGGCGTCGCCCGCCATCATGACTTCGATATAGGCGCGGTTGATCATGTCCATCTCGGCCTGCAGTTCGCCGTAGCTGAACGGCATGGGCTGGCCGGCGATGTGCGGGATCTGCCCGCGCAGGTCTTCCGGACAAACCCAGTCGAAAGTCAGGTTGGTAAACGGCGTCTGGGTGCCCCAGCGCGAAGGCACGTTGAGGTTGTAGATCAGTTCCTGCATGGCTTGCTTCACGGCGGCGTAATCCAGGCCGTCGTTGCGCACGAAAGGCGCCATGTAGGTGTCGAAGGAACTGAAGGCCTGCGCGCCGGCCCATTCGTTCTGCAAGGTGCCGAGGAAGTTGACGATCTGGCCGATGGCGCTGGACATGTGGCGCGGCGGGGCCGACTCCACCTTGCCCGGCACGCCGTTCAGGCCTTCGTTGAGCAGGGTGCGCAGCGACCAGCCGGCGCAGTAGCCGGCCAGCATGTCGAGATCGTGGATATGCAGGTCCGCTTCGCGGTGGGCCTGGCCGACGGCCGGCGGGTAGACGTGGTCCAGCCAGTAGTTGGCGATCACCTTGCCGGACACGTTCAGTATCAGGCCGCCCAGCGAGTAGCCCTGGTTGGCATTGGCGTTCACGCGCCAGTCCTGGCGGTTCAGGTACTCGTTGACCGAGGCTACGACGTCCACCAGCGAGCTGCGGTCCTGGCGCAGGCGGCGGTGCTGTTCGCGGTAGACGATGAAGGCGCGCAGCGTGGCGCGGTTGCCGCTCTCGTACAGTGCGCGCTCCACCTGGTCCTGCACGTTCTCGACATCCAGCGGGCTATCTTGCGAGAGGCCATGCGCGGCGCCAGGCGTGGCCTGCCGCTGGGTGCCGAGGTAGGTGAGCACCAGCTGGGTCAGCTGGGCCGCCGTGGCGGCGTCGAATTCGCCGCTGGCTTCCCCCGCACGGCGCAGCGCCGAGTGGATCTTGGCCGGGTCGAAGGGCTGGCCGGCGCCGTCGCGCTTGATGATGCTGGTATGGGGTGATGCGAAGAGCACATGTCCTCCTTGGCTACTAGATGTGGTGTGAGTGCTCAGATTAGGCACTGTATGTAGTGGGGTCAACAGCTGCGGGCGCTGTTTTTGAATTTCTTGATCTGGCTTAAGACCGGTCCTACAGCGGCGTTACAGTGGCCAGGCCTGCTTGGTGACGGCGACCGCGATGATGTAGGCCAGCGTGGCCATGGCGGCCAGCAGGGCGGCGCGCCGGCCGGTGCGGGTGCGGGCGCGCTTGAGCGCGAAGGCGCCGAGAACGATGTAGAGCGCCACGGCGCCGAGCTTGGCGGCCAGCCAGGGCTGGACCAGCGGCGACTGGCCGCTGGTCCAGGCCAGCGTGACGGCGCTGGCCAGCAGCAGGGTGTCGATCAGCGGCGGTACGGTGCGCGTCCAGCGCTGTGCGGTCCAGGCGGCGCCGCACCACATGCCGGCGCCGCGCAGCAGGAACAGGCTGACGCTGGCGGCGACGCAGCTGACGTGTATCAGCTTGAGCACATGGTAGTCCATCATTCGTCGTCCCTCATTGCCTCATTCTGCCACGATCAGGAAGTCGATCAGTATCTCGCCCGGCGTGCGGGATACATAGGCGGCGCGCACGCGGGGGCCGAAGACCTGGTCGATCTGGCGCAGCAGCGGCAGCGGGTCATGGTCGTTACAGAAGCGCATCACCTCGCCGGGCTGCAGGGATTGCAGCGCGCCGAAGATGGCGGCATGGCGGAAACGCTTGGACACGCCGCGCGCGTCAAAAGGATAGATGCCGGTGGCGGTGGGAGCGGAACAATCGTGGGGCATGGCGAAACTCCTTGAAGTTGAAGGGGGGCGGCATAGCGCCCCCGGGCTTGCGAAATCGTTACGGGATCAGGACTGGCGGACCGCGGCGGCGCCGGGTGCCGCCACGGCGGCGCGCGGCTGGCCGGCGCGCAGCAGGCGCCATGCGAACAGCGCCAGGAACAGCGTGCCGGCTGCGAACACCACGTCGCCTGGCACGCGCATCCAGACCAGGGTTTCCATCAGCGGCGAGTGCACCACTTCAGGCGAACGGGCGAACCACATGCCGGTGCTGATGCTGGCCCAGGCCTGGTAGACGCCGGCCGGCGCCAGCGACAGGAACACCATCATGGCCAGGCCGATGTTCAGGCACCAGAACATGGGGCTGAGCAGGCGGTCCGACCAGGCGGCGCGCTCGCTCATGCCGCGCAGGCAGAACAGCAGCAGTCCGATGCCGAGCATGCCGTACACGCCAAACAGCGCGGCGTGGCCGTGGGCGGCGGTCATGTTCAGGCCCTGCATGTAGTACAGCGCGATCGGGGTGTTGATGGCAAAGCCCAGCAGGCCGGCGCCCACCGTGTTCCAGAAGCCCACGGCGATGAAGCACAGGATGGCCCAGCGGTAGCTGGAGACCCACGGCGCGGCCTTGCTGCGCTGGTAGTTGCGCCAGGCTTCGATGCCGAGCATGGACAGCGGCACCACTTCCAGCGCGGAGAACATGGAGCCGATGGCGATGACGAAGGTAGGCGTGCCGGTGAAGTACAGGTGGTGCAGGGTGCCCAGGATGCCGCCGAACAGGAACACGATGGTCTCCAGCACGATGGCGCTGTTGGCGGCCGCCGCGCGGATCAGGCCCAGGCGGGTGAACAGCAGGGCGATGACGGCCGTGGCGAACACTTCGAAGAAGCCTTCCACCCACAGGTGCACCAGCCACCAGCGCCAGTATTCAACCATCGAGTAGTGGGTGCTGCGGCCCCAGGTAAGCGAAGTGGCATAGAAGCCGCCGATGCACAGCGCCGACAGGAACACCATGACAATCAGGCCGCGGCTGTCGGACGGCTTCTTCAGCGCCGGCCACAGCGCGCGGCCCAGCAGTGTGACCCAGAACAGCAGGCCGACGAACAACAGGATCTGCCAGATGCGGCCCATGCTGGTGAACTCCAGGCCCTGGTTGCCGAGCCAGAAGGCAAAGGCGCTGCCCCTGTGCTGCAGGGTGCCCAGCCAGCCGCTGACGGTGGACCCGGCCACGATGAACAGCAGCGCGTAGAACAGCACGTTTACGCCCAGCTTCTGGTATTTCGGTTCATGCCCCGAAATGGCGGGCGCGATATACAGGCCGGTGGCCAGCCAGGCGGTGGCGATCCACAGCACCGCGAACTGGGTGTGGATGGTGCGGCTGACCACGAAGGGCAGCACGTCGGCCAGCGGCAGGCCGAAGAAGCTCTGGCCCTCGACCGCATAGTGGGCGGTGATGACGCCCATGGCGACCTGCACCAGGATCAGCGCGATCACCACGAAGAAGTACTTGCGCGTGGCGCGCATGGACGGCGTGGGGGCCAGCTTGAGCAGCGGGTCGGCCTTGGCCGGCACCGGATCGGCTTCCTCGCTGCTGCGCGCATGGAACATCACCATGGCGGCGATGGCGCCCAGCATCAGCACGATGCTGGCCACCGACCAGATGCCGGCGCTGGCGCCGGGACGGTTGCCCACCAGGGGCTCGTGCGGCCAGTTGCTGGTGTAGCTCAGGCCCGCTTCGCCGGGACGGTCGGTGGCGGCCGCCCAGGCCGACCAGAACACGAAGGCCGGCAGCGCCGCCAGTTCTTCCGGATCGGTGAGCGAGTTGGCTGTCATGGCGTATTGCTCGCGCAGGGCGTCGAGCGCGCGGTCGTCGCCGAACAGGCCGGTATAGTGGCGCGCCACTTCCTGCACCGCGTCGGCGCGGTCCGGCGAGAGCACGATGGCGCCGCGGCCGGGATCATACGTATTGCTGCGCATTTCCTGCTGCACGCGCGCGTCCAGCGCGGCCTGGGCCGGCTTGCCGAGCGACTCGTAGGGCGCCTTGTGCTCGCGCAGGGCCCAGATCTGGCGCAGCGCCAGTGCCTCGCGGTGCAGCCAGTCGGCCGACCAGTCCGGCGCCACATAGCTGCCGTGGCCCCAGACAGTGCCCAGCTGCTGGCCGCCGGCCGCCAGCCAGGCCTGCTGGCCGCGCTGCACTTGCCCCTCGGAGTAGAGCAGGCGTCCTTCGGTACTGACGATTCGTTGCGGGATGGGCGGGGCGGCCAGGTAAATCTCGGCGCCGACCCAGCCCAGGACGGCAAAGGACAGGGCGCAGATGACTGCGAGCCAGGTCCAGAGTTTGCGCGTAGCGTGCATGGTTTCCTCGGTATGGTTGGTTGGGACAGTGCGATTTTTAGCCAGGCCGACAAAACAGGCAAATGAAATGCAGCTTTTCTTGATCTGGGTTATGTCCGGGCTTTCCGGGCGGGGCAATAATGGCGCCAATAGCAAACAGATACGCCAGGGAGCCCGCCATGAGATTGAGCAGTTACACCGACTACACGCTGCGCACGCTGATGTTCCTGGCGCGCCGGGGCGGCAGTGCGGCCACCATCCAGGACATCGCCGACCTGCACGGCCTGTCGCGCCACCACCTGGGCAAGGTGGTGATGGACCTGGCGCGCGGCGGCCTGGTGCGCACCTTGCGCGGGCGCGGCGGCGGCATCACGCTGGGTGTGGCGCCGGGCGCCATCAATATCGGCGCAGTGGTGCGCCGCACCGAGACCGGTTTCGACATGGCCGCCTGTTTCGGCGCCACCGGGCAGGTGTGCGCGCACCAGGGCTGCTGCGGGCTGAAAGGCGCCCTGGAGGCAGCCACCGCCGCCTACCTGGCGCGGCTGGACGCGCTCACGCTGGCCGATCTGGTGCCGGGCAGGGGGCCGGCGATGGCGGCGGTGCCGATGACCGGCCCCAAACCGTCGCCGATTCCCGGACTAGTCATTTCGGACGAGGCGGCTAGCCTTTTTGCCTTGCCGTGATACACCTCCGGCCAATATCGGGGCGCCGCGCCGCCGCGTAACCTGACGTCATCCGATAGTCTGTCAGGGAGAACCAAGGTGGCACTCAATAACAAGGAAGGCACAGCGGTCCGCGTGCTGGCCAGCAGCACGTTCGCATTCACCATCTGCTTCGCGGTGTGGATGATGTTCGCGGTGCTCGGCATTCCCATCAAAAAATCGCTGGGTCTGAACGAGACTCAATTCGGCCTGCTGGCCGCCATGCCCGTGCTGAGCGGCTCGCTGGTGCGGGTGCCGCTGGGGATCTGGTGCGACCGCTACGGCGGCCGCATCGTATTCTTCCTGCTGATGCTGGCCACCGTGCCGGCCATCTACCTGATCGGCCTGGCCACCGAGTACTGGCAGTTCCTGGCGCTGGGCCTGATGATAGGCCTGGCCGGCGGCTCCTTCTCGGTTGGCACTCCCTACGTGGCGCGCTGGTTCCCGAAAGAGCGGCGCGGCCTGGCCATGGGCATTTTCGGCGCCGGCAACTCCGGCTCCGCGCTGACCAAGTTCGTGGCGCCGGCCATCATCGCGGCGTGGGGCTGGCAGTCGCTGCCCGCCGTGTACGCGGCCGGCATGCTGATCACCGCCATCGCCTTCTGGATGTTCAGCGCCACCGATCCCTCGCACAACGTGGCCGGCACGGTCAGTTTCGCCCAGCAGATGAAGGTGCTCAAGGACCGCCGCGTGTGGCGCTACTGCCAGTACTACTCGGTGGTGTTCGGCGGCTACGTCGGCCTGGCGCTGTGGATGACCAAATACTACGTGGCCGAATACGGCTTCGACCTGCGGCTGGCCGCGCTGCTGGCGGCCTGCTTCTCGCTGCCGGGCGGCGTGCTGCGCGCGCTGGGCGGCTGGATCTCGGACCGCTACGGCGCCTATCAGGTCACCTGGTGGGTGATGTGGGTGTGCTGGGTGTGCTTCTTCCTGCTGTCCTATCCGCCAACGTCGATGGTGGTCAAGACCGTCAACGGCCCGCTGCAGATGGACCTGGCGCTCACGCCCTGGATGTTTACCGCGCTGCTGTTCGTGGTCGGCATCGCCATGGCCATCGGCAAAGCCTCGGTGTTCAAGTTCATCGGCGATGAATTCGCCGACAACATCGGCGCCGTCTCCGGCGTGGTCGGCCTGGCCGGCGGCCTGGGAGGCTTCGTGCTGCCCATCATGTTCGGCGCGCTGCTGGACCTGACCGGCGTGCGTTCCAGCGCCTTCATGCTGTTGTACGGCACCGTGTGCGTCTCGCTGGTGTCCATGCATTACTCGTTTGGCCGCTCCGGTACCCCGTCGGCCGCCCAAGCGCCCTTGGCCAAAGCTGCCTAATCCTCGTTTTCAGGAGAAATCATGAGCAAATATCTAATCAGTACCTGGGAGCCCGAAGCACCGTCCTTCTGGCGCGACGGCGGGCGCGACACCGCCAACCGCAACCTGTGGATCTCCATCCCCGCGCTGGCGCTGGCCTTCGCGGTGTGGATGGTGTGGAGCGTGGTGGTGGTCAACCTGCCGGCCATCGGCTTCCAGTACAGCACCAACCAGCTGTTCTGGCTGACCGCGCTGCCCGGCCTGTCCGGCGCCACCTTGCGCATCTTCTATTCCTTCATGGTGCCCATCTTCGGCGGGCGCAAGTGGACCACCATCTCCACCGCCTCGCTGCTGATCCCGGCCATCGGCATCGGCTACGCGGTGCAGGACGTAAACACCGGCTATCCGACCATGCTGGTGCTGGCGCTGCTGTGCGGCCTGGGCGGCGGCAATTTCGCCTCCTCCATGGCCAACATCAGCTTCTTCTTCCCCAAATCGCAAAAAGGCTACGCGCTGGGCATGAACGCCGGCCTGGGCAACCTCGGGGTGTCGGCGGTGCAGTTCGTGGTGCCGCTGGTGATCACCATGGGCGTGTTCGGCGCCATCGGCGGCGAGGCGCAGACCGCCGTCAAGAATGGCCAGAGCACCACCATGTGGCTGCAGAACGCAGGCTTCATCTGGGTACCGTTCATCGTCGTCAGCAGCCTGCTGGCATGGTTCGGCATGAACGACCTGGCCTCGGCCAAGGCGTCCTTCGCCGACCAGGCCGTGATCTTCAAGCGCAAGCATAACTGGCTCATGTGCTGGCTCTACACCGGCAGCTTCGGCTCCTTCATCGGCTACTC
Source organism: Massilia sp. NBRC 108631 (assembly GCF_059704565.1). Classification (NCBI taxonomy): domain Bacteria; kingdom Pseudomonadati; phylum Pseudomonadota; class Betaproteobacteria; order Burkholderiales; family Oxalobacteraceae; genus Massilia; species Massilia sp. NBRC 108631. Next base: position 3,680 of record NZ_BAAKJE010000076.1, on the reverse strand, counting down.
GGCCGGCTTCCCGCTGCTGATCAAGACCCAGTTCCCGGACGTGAACCCGCTGCAGTACGCCTTCCTCGGCCCGCTGGTGGGCGCGTTGGCCCGCGTGGTGGGCGGCATCATCTCCGACAAGCTGGGCGGCGCGCGCGTCACCGTGTGGACCTTCGCCGGCATGATACTGGCCGTGTACGGCGTGCTGCAGTTCCTGCCGCACGAGGGCGTGGCCGGCAACTTCAACGGCTTCTTCTGGATGTTCATGCTGCTGTTCGCCGGCACCGGCGTGGGCAACGCCTCGACGTTCCGCATGATCCCCGTGATCTTCCTCACCGAGCGCCAGCGCGCCGCCGCGGGCCAGCCCAAGGCCGTGCAGGAGCAGGCCGTGATCGAAGCGAACAAGGAAGGCGCAGCGGTGCTGGGCTTCACCTCGGCGGTGGCCGCCTACGGCGCCTTCTTCATCCCCAAGAGCTACGGCACCTCGATCGCCCTGACCGGCGGCCCCGGCGCGGCCCTGTGGTGCTTCATCGGCTTCTACGTCAGCTGCATCGCGCTCACCTGGTGGTGCTACGCACGCAAAAACGCGGCCATGCCATGCTAACCATTCCCATCACCCCCTCGGTCGAGTTCGACGCGGCGCTGGTGCGCCGCCTGACCCAGGCCGGGCCGCGCTACACCTCTTACCCGAGTGCGGACCGCTTCCAGTCCGCCTTCGGCGAGGCGGACTACCGCAGCGGCGTGGCGGCGCGCCGCGCCGAAGCCGAAGCAGGGCAGGCGCGCGGGCTGTCGCTGTACGTGCACATCCCGTTCTGCCAGTCGCTGTGCTACTACTGCGGCTGCAACAAGATCATCACGCAGGACCGCGGCAAGGCGGTGCAGTACCTGGACTACCTGGAGCGGGAGATCGGCCTGCAAGGCGCGCTGTTCGCCGGCATGAACCGGGTCGAGCAGCTGCACTTCGGCGGCGGCACCCCCACCTACCTGGACGACGCCCAGATGGACGGCCTGCTGGCCTGTTTGCGCCGCCGGTTCGCGTTCGCCTCCGACGAGGAAGGCGAATTCTCGGTCGAGATCGACCCGCGCACCGTCACGCCCGAACGCATGCATGTGCTGCGGCGCCAGGGATTCAACCGGGTCAGCCTGGGCATCCAGGACTTCGACCCGGCGGTGCAGCGCGCCGTCAACCGCATCCAGCCCTACGGGCAGACCGCCGGCGTGCTGGCCGCTGCGCGCGCGGCCGGCTTCCGTTCCGTCAGCGTGGACCTGATCTACGGCCTGCCGTGCCAGAGTCCGGACAGCATGGCCGTCACGCTGGAGCAGGTGATCGGCCTGAAGCCGGACCGGCTGGCGCTGTACAACTACGCCCACCTGCCGCACCTGTTCAAATCGCAAAGCCTGATCGATGCGGCCGCGCTGCCGGACCCGGAGACCAAGCTGGCCATGCTGGCGCTGTGCATCGAGCGGCTCACGGCCGCAGGCTACGTCTACATCGGCATGGACCACTTTGCGCTGCCGCAGGACGACCTGGCGCGCAGCCAGCGGGAAGGGCGGCTGCAGCGCAATTTCCAGGGCTATTCCACGCACGCCGAGAGCGATATGGTGGCGCTGGGCGTGTCGGCCATCAGCCAGGTGGGCGGCTGCTACAGCCAGAACGAGAAGACGCTGTCGGCCTACTATGCGGCGCTGGATGAAGGGCGCCTGCCGGTGGCGCGCGGGGTCGCGCTGGACGCGGACGACTGCCTGCGGCGCAGCGTGATCGGGAAGCTGATGTGCGACTTTGCGCTGGATTTCGCGGCGCTCGATCTCACCGGGCTGGACGCGCCCGGCGGCGCGGCGGGCTATTTTGCCGCCGAGCTGGAGCGCCTGAAGCCGCTGGAGGAGCAGGGCCTGCTTTGCCTCGGCAGCAAAGGCGTGAAAGTCAAACTGCGCGGGCGCCTGCTGATCCGCAACATCTGCATGGTGTTCGACCGCTATCTGCATGAACAGGCCGAAACCGGCCCGCCGCCCCGGCGCTATTCCGCGACCATTTGAGGCGGCGCAGGAGACCAATATGGACCGTAACAAAATCAAGCCCCAAACCTTCCTGTCGCGGGTGCCGCTGTTTAACACCCTGCAGGAAGAAGAGCTGGACCGCATCGCGCTGGGTTGCACCGAGCTGCGGGTGGAGCGGGGCGACCTGATCTTCCAGCGCGGCGACCCGTGCAGCGGCTTCCACGTGGTGCTGTACGGCCGCGTGAAGCTGGCGTTCCACTCGGCGCACGGGGCCGAGAAAGTGATAGAACTGATCGGGCCGGGCCACAGCTTCGGCGAAGCGCTGATGTTCATGAACAGCCCCTACATCGTCACCGCGCAGGCGACGGAAGACAGCCTGCTGCTGCACGTGGCCAAGCCGGCCATCTACCGCGAAATTGAAAACGCGCCGGCGTTCGCCTGCAAGATGCTGGCAGGACTGAGCCAGCGCATGCACAGCCTGATGTCCGACCTCGAGTCGTACGCGCTGCGCTCGGGCACCGAGCGCGTGGCTGCCTTCCTGCTCAAGCAGCCGGCGCAGGAAGCGGCGGGGGAGGTGTCGCTCACGCTGCCGGTGTCGAAGGCTGTGCTGGCGTCGCGGCTGAGCCTCACGCCGGAGCACTTCTCGCGCATCATGGCAGAGTTGAGCGCGCGCCAGCTGATCGCGTTCAAGGGGCGCAGGGTGGCGATCCTGGACCAGGCCGCGCTGCGCCTGTGCGCGGGCTGAGGAGGGCGCCATGCAAGACATCGAAAAATTCGTACAAGGCTTCGGCCGCTTCCAGCAGCGCTACTTCGGCGACACCCACGGGCTGTACGACAGCCTGCGCGCGCGGCAGACGCCGGGCACCTTGCTGATCGGCTGCTGCGACTCGCGGGTCGACCCGATGCTGCTGACGGGCAGCGACCCGGGCGACCTGTTCGTGGTGCGCAACATCGCCAACCTGGTGCCGCCGTGCACGCCGGACGCGCCGCCGGGGGTGAGCTCGGCGATCGAGTTCGCCGTATGCAACCTGGAGGTGGAGCGGGTGATCGTGCTGGGGCACGCGCGCTGCGGCGGCATCCGCGCCCTGATGGGGCCGCGCCAGCCGGTGGCCGAGACCGACTTCGTGGGGCGGTGGATGAAGATTGCCGAACCGGTGGCGCGCGAAGTGCGGCAGACGCTGGGCCACCGCGGCCCGGACGAGCAGCACAAAGCCTGCGAGCTGGCCAGCATCCTGCATTCGCTGGACAACCTGCTGACCTACCCCTGGATCAAGCGCCGCGTCGACGAAGGCAAGCTCAAGCTGCACGGCTGGTACTTCGACATCGAAAGCGGCGCCCTGATGGCCTACTCCGCCCGCCGCCAGCAATTCCTCCCCCTGGTCTGCCCCCTCACCCGCCAGCCAGCCTGAGCCGCAATCCCCCCCATTCGGGGTCAGACCCCGGAGTGGGGCGATTGCGGCTCAGGACGTCTGCATCTGTACGCAAACTCCGAATCCATAAAAATAAGCCCTGTCTGGGGTCCGACGCGGGAACTGGCCATACTCCGCCAAGTTCAGCCAGGCTGAGCCGCATTGTTTCACTTCGGGGTCAGACCCCGAATGCTTGAAATGCGGCTCAGCTTGCTGGTATTTCTGAGGAGGAATCTTAATCGGCCGTCGGAACTCTGGCGCTGTCTTCGGTTGTTTCTGACGGTTTTTGCAGCCGGG
>NZ_BAAKJE010000075.1:0-74598 GCF_059704565.1 Massilia sp. NBRC 108631 | reverse complement strand
AGGTTCAGCTGCACCAGCACGTTGCGGTTGACGTTCCAGCCCAGCGTGGCGTCCAGCACCGTGTAGGCAGGCAGCGCCTGGGTGTTGCCGTTGTCGATGTAGCGCTTGCCGACGTAGCGCGCGCCGGCGCCGGCGCGCCAGGCATCGGCCTTGTAGGTGAGCCACAGGTTGGCCGAGGTTTCCGGCACATCCGTGGGGCGCTTGCCGGCGCGCGAGATGTTGCCGCCTTCGATCAGGCTGTCGAACTGCGCGTCGGTGTAGGCCAGGTTGGCGTCCACGCGCCAGGCCGCGGCCAGGCTGGCGCTGGCACTGAACTCGGCGCCCTGCGAAGACTGCGAACCGCCCTGGATCGACAGCGCCGGATTGGATGGGTCGCGCGTGATGATGTCGTCCTTGCGGATGCGGTACAGCGCGGCGGTCCACTCGGCCTTGCCGTTGGCCAGCGACTGCTTGACGCCGCCCTCCACCTGGCGCGAGCGGGTCAGCTTGTAGCGCGCATTGGCCAGGTTCAGCGACAGCAGGCTGGTGAGCGGGTCGCTGCCGGTGCTGTACTGGCCGTACAGCGACGTGCTCGGCCCCAGCTTCCAGGTGAGGCCCAGGCGCGCGGAATTCGAGATCAGCGTGGCACTGAAGCCGGCGGCGCCCAGCAGGCTGACACGATCCACTTCATAGCGGTCATGCCGTACGCCGGCCAACAGCAGCAGGCTTCCGTTCAGGCTGTAGGCGTCTTCGATGTAGAGCGCGTTAGTGGCGGTATCCGTGGCGAAGTTCGGGCGCAGCGGATCGGGGCTGTCGAACACGCCAGGGTCAAAGCCGGTGGGCGCCACGGTGGAGCTGCCGCCGTAGGGCGAATTATTCGTGTGCAGGAAGTTGACGGTGGCCGCTTCCCAGCCCGCCACCAGCTTGTTGGCGCCCGCGTTCCAGCGCGCCTCGAGCCGGTTGGCGGTCTGCTCCTGGTCATGCTGGATGGCGATGTAGTCGCTGCGCTCGACCGCGTTGGCAACCGGGTTGTAGACGTAGTACTCGGCGTTGCGCCAGTTGCGGCGCGCCTTCATGTAGGCCAGTTCGTTGCTGATGGCGAGCGCCGGCGACACGCGCCAGGTGAGGCGCGCGACGGCCTTGTCGTCCACGTACTCGATGTCGGCGTCGCCCACGTTGTAGTTCTCGTTGCGCAGGTGGCCGGCCAGCCGGCCGTTCACCAGCGGCGTGCCGAAGTAGCGGCGCGGCTTTTGCTCGGCGTGGTCCAGCTGTGCGTCCAGGTCCAGGTCGGGCGTGAGCGCGTAAGTCAGGCTGGTGAGCAGCTTGCCGTTGCGCGCGTCGCCACGGTCGACGAAGCCGTCGCTGCGGCCGGCGTAGGCGTCGACGCGGAAGGCGCCCTTCCCGCCCAGCGCGCCGGTGCCGCCCAGCCCGGCGCGCAACGCCTTGCCACCGCCGATGCCGGCCATGGCTTCCAGCGACGCGGCGCGCTGCGGCGCCTTGCGCACGGCGTTAATGGTGGCGCCGGTGCTGCCGCTGCCGTAGACCACCGAGCCGGGCCCGCGCAGCACTTCGATATATTCATAGCCCCACGGATCGGCCGGGGAGGTGGCGGTGCCGGAGCCCACCAGCAGGCGCTGGCCGTGCTCCAGCATGGCGATGGCGTTGTTGCCGCTGAAGCCGCGCGCGGAGTAGGCGATGCCGTTGCCGGGGGAGCTGGTGTCGGTCAGGCCGGTGCTGCGGGTGATGGCGTCTTTGACTTGCAGATCGCCGCGCGCCTGCATGGTGGCGGCACTCAGCGACTCGACGCTGGCGGGCATGTCCTGCGCACTCAGGTCCAGGCGGCTGGCGGTGCCATTCTCGCGCGCCAGGCCCAGGCCTTCCTGCACGGCTGCGCCAAGGACGGTCACGGTGGGCAGGGTGTCGGCGTGCTGCGCGGCTGCCGTGGCCGAGCACAGCAATGCGATGGCGGCGGCGATGGGGCGGATGGTGTGGCGATTTTTATTCTTGAGCTTCATGAAAACAGTCTTATTTTTTCTTGGGGGGTTCGATCAATACCAGCTGGCCGGTCTTGGGGTCGCGGAAGACTTCGCCGACGCGGTCGTAACCGCTGCCGTTCTGGCTCACGCCGTCGGCGGGCCGTTCGATCTGGCGGCCCTTCTCCACCGGCTTGGGCGCCTTCAACGCGCCCTGCGAACCGGCGATGGCGGCGATCAGGCCGCAGGCGAAGACCAGCATCACGTCGACCAGGTTGACCAGGCTGGCGCGCGGGTCTTCATCGCTGTCGTCGAAGCGGGCGTCGAGGCGGGAGTAGAGGCGCATGCGCTGGCGCGCGGGCTGGGTGCTCATGCTGCTTGCCCCATCGATTGCTCCATCGCTTCCAGCGTTTCTTCGTACCAGCGGCGGCGCAGCTTGCCGATTACCAGGCCGCCGATGCCGGCCACCAGGCCGAGCACCGTGGCGTCGAAGGCGACGGTGACGGCGCTTGCCAACTGGGCGGGGTCGCCCTGGCCGAGCGCGGCCAGGCCGGGCCCGAGGGGGATGATGGTGGCCATCAGGCCCAGCATAGGCGGGATGCGCGCCAGCAGGTCGGCGCGCTCCAGGCGGTGGCGGGCAATGGCCTGCACCTGCGCCAGGTTGCCCCCTGCGGCCAGCTTGGCCAGGCCGTGGAAGCGTTCGCCGACGGCGATGCCCGCTTCCACCACCGCAATGGCGCAGCCGAGCAGCAGCGTGGCCAGCGCGGGCGCCAGCAGCCAGCTGACCGCATCGTGCAGCCAGGCGTAGGACATGGTTTCGATCATGGGGACTCCTTACAGGTTGAGAGGTTTGAGTACATTGGGCACGCGACGGCCGCGCCACAGGCCCAGCGCGAACAGCGCCAGGAAAGCGGCCAGTGCGCCGAGCAGCTTGGCGGCGCGCACGGCGGGGGCATCGGGCGGCACGGCTTTCTGGTGCAATTCGTAGACGCGCGGGGCCGGCTCGGCCGGCGCCTCGGCGCTGGCTGGCAGTTCGGCGCGCTTGGCGGCGCTGTCTTTCGCGGCGGCCGCCGGCGCGGCGGCGCCAGAAGCAGCAGCTGCGGCCGTATCAGCTGCGGGCGGCAGGCTGGCCACGCCGCCAAAATTGGCAGGTTCGGCGGGCAGCAGTTCGCCGCGCGCCTTGGCCAGCGTGACGCCCAGCGCGGCCGCGTCGGCGCTGTCGAGCTGCGGCGCCAGCCAGTCCCACATCGGATGGTTGGGCGCCGCGTGGCCGCTTCCCGGCAAGCCGTTCGTCGCCACCAGCTGCGCCAGTTCGCCGCCCATCTGCTTGATGGTGGCGCGGTCGGTTTTCCAGTAGCCCTTTTCGGCGGCCACCATGAAGATGGCCAGCATGTGCGCCTTGACGTGCGCGTTGTGCTGCCGGCCCAGGAACTGCGGCAGGCCCAGTTTGTGCGCGTCGTCGAAGTACACGGACTTCACCTCGTCCCAGGCCCAGTTCTTCACCAGGTCCGGCCGCGTGACTTGCCAGCCCCACAGGTTCTCCAGGAATTCCTGTCCCATGGTGCGCGCGCCGGCGTAGCCGTGGCCCATCAGCGGCTTGAGCCAGGCGGGATTGAGGAAGCGCCCGCGCAGCTCGCCCAGCAAGGCCGACGCCAGCGGTTCCACGTCGGCGCGGCCTGGCTGCGCATGCTGCAGGATAAAGGCCTGCGGCACGCGGCCGGTGCGGCCCTCAATCGCCAGCGAGAGGCCGCCCAGGTAGTCGAAGGCGTCGTTGTTGTCGAGCAGGCCGTACAGATTGCTGGCGCGGCCGTGATAGGTGCGCTCGATGCCGTCCAGCGCCACGTCGAACGCGGCGTGGGTGGCCTCGCCGCTGGCGTCCAGCCCGTAGGCGTGGCCCATGCGGTTGCGGTAGGCGCGGCCGATTTCCTCGCGTTCGCGCCAGGCGCCGGAACGCTCGGTCAGGCGATTGACGCCGGTGCCGTACGCGCCGGGCGCATCGCCGAATACGCGCTGCGCGGCGGCGCGGCCAGCTTCGGCCGGCGGCATGCCGGCGGAGGCCAGCGTACGCTGGCGCACCAGCCATTCGCGCGCCACGCGATTCTGCGCCGGCGGTTCGCTGCCCCAGGCCACGCCCGGCAGCGGCGCAAGCGCCGCCTGCAAGGCTTCTTTCAGCGCCGGGTCACGCTCGGCCAGCGTCGCGGCCGACGCCGCCAGCGCCATGCGCCCGGCACGGTCGATCAGGCGGATCAGGTTCGGATACAGGTCGCGGAACAGGCCCGAAGTGGTCACCAGCGCGTCGCGCCGCACGGCGCCCGGCTTGAGCTTCACGTCGGTGACGATACCGCGCGCGTTCCACACCGGCTCGGCGCCCATCATGGCCAGCGCGAACGCCACCATCACGCCCTCGTCGCGCACCGCGTCGGAGGCCCACAGGATGATGCCTTCGCTGCCCTTGGCGGAAGTGTCTGCGCCTTTGCCCGTGTTGGCCTTGGCAGCCATGCGCTCGCCCAGCTGGTAGCCCAGGCGGGTCGGCAGGATGTCCCCGTCCACCGCGTGGAAATTGCGGCCGGTGGGCAGCGCTTCGGGCGAGCGCAGCGGGTCGTTGCCCTTGCCCGGTTCGATGTATTCGCCATCCAGCCCGGCCAGCAGCGCCCGCATCTCGCGGCGCGGCGAATCGGCCAGCTGTTCGGCAATCTCCGGGCCGTCGATGCCACCCTTCTTCATCGAATCGAGCATCAGGTCGATCGACTCCTGCTTCCACGGGCGGCCGAAAACGTGCAGGCCGTGCGGCATGAATTTTTCCTGCAGCTTGGTCAGGTAGTGGCCCACCTCATGCGCCAGCAAGTCGTCGTCGGCTGCGTCGAAGCCGATGCCGCGCACGGCCAGCACGTCGGCCATGGATGCTTCCAGCTCAGCCTTCAGGTTGAGCGCGTTGACGCGTTCGCGCATCAACGCGGCGGCCTGCGTCTTGAGCGACTCCGAACTGGCGGCCTCGAAGCTCTCCACCACCTGGCGCAGGGCCAGCAGATCGTCGTACAGCGGCGTGGATGCCAACGGCGGCGTCAGGTGGTCGACGATGACGGCCAGCCCGCGCCGCTTGGCCTGCGTGCCCTCGCCCACGCCATCGACGATGTAGGGGTAGATGCCGGGCAGGTCGCCGGCGATCAGGCTGGGATAGTCGTCGGAACTCAGGCCGACCGCTTTGCCGGGCAAGAACTCATAGGTGGAATGGCGACCCACGTGCACCAGCGCGTCGGCTTTGAAGCGGTCGCGCAGCCAGTGGTAGTAGCCCAGGTACTGGTGCGGCGGCGTGATGCTGGTGTTCGCGTGCAGCAGCTCCTCATCCACTTCCCAGCCGCGCGGCGGCTGCGGACCGATGAACACATTACCGAACACCAGGCCGGGCACCAGCAGTTTGCCGCTGTCGACCATGATCTTGCCGGGCGCAGCGCCCCAGCCTTTCAAGCCTTCGATGCCGTAGCCGGACAGCCGCTTGCTAAGTGGCGCCAAGGCCGCGCAGCCGGTGCTCGCGCCCCTGGCCCGCGCCTTTGCACCGCGCGGGCTGGTAGCACCCACGTCCAGGCAGGCGTGATAGCCCTCGGCCAGCGCCGCCAGGTCGCGGATCGCCGCGTCGCGCTGCGGGTGGTCGGCGCCTTCCACCAGGTGCTGCAATTCCTTGATGATGACTTCGGCCTGCTTGCGGCCCAGCGCGCGTTCGCCGGCGGCTTCCGCTTCCAGCACGTCGGCGTGCAGGCGGCCCAGCAGGCCGCTGGTCATCTCGCCCTGCACGCGCGGCGGCAGGGTGCCGAACCAGCGCGCATAGTCCGCAGCGCTGACGCTGTTTACCGTGCCGCTCAGCTCCCGCAGCGCGGCGCGGTCCTCCGGCAGGTTCACGCCGTGCGCCATGATCATGTCCAGCAGCGCTTGCGGCGAGCCGGGCAGCGTGCCCACCATGTAGCCGGCGTTCTTCATCGCATGCAGCATGTCGAACAGCGAGGCCGGCACGTCCAGGTTGTCGGCGCCGATGTTCTGGCGGCCCGGCGGATGGTTGTAATAGATCAGCGCCACGCGCTTATCGCCATTGGCCTTGCCGCGCAGCGCCAGCCAGCGGCTCACGCGCGCGGACAACCGGTCGGCCTCCTCGGGCAGCAGCACCGGCGGACGGTTCTCGATGCCGGTGCGGCGGTCCAGCTGCGCCTGGCCCAGCGCGGCCACCACGATGGGCTGGCCGATACCCTGCAGTTCGGGCAGCGCCACGCGGTATTGCACCGAGTCCGGCGGCAGGCCGTCCGGCGACAGGCGCCACTGCACGGCGGTGCGGTCGGACAGGCGGATGGCCTTGAACACCGGGACATTGAGCCGCTTGAACGCTTCGGTGACCGCTTCGCGCCCCTCGGCCGCGCCCACCACGAAGTCCTGCAGCACCACCAGCGCCGCCGGCTGCGCCGGCGCGATCAGCTCGGGCAGGCGCTCCAGCGCCTCGCGCGAAGCCCCGCCCCAGCGCGTGAGCACCTGCACGCAGGGCTGGCCGCGCTGTTCGATGCGCTGGCACACGGCGGCGGGAACCGCGCTATCCATATTGGACAGATCCAGTACCACCACGGTGGGCCGCGGCTTCAGACCCAGTTGCGCGGCCTTGCCCCACGCGGCCGCGTCGGTCAGTTCGCGCTGGCCCACGCGCAGGCGCAGCGTCGGTTCCGGCTGCGGGCCGGCCAGCGCCACGGACGGATTGAGCAAATGCGCGAACAGCGCCGCCGTATTGTCGGCGCCGCCGGCCTGCCACACGCGGCGCGCGGCCAGCCAGCGGCTGGCGGCGGGGTTGGCCTGGGCCGCCTTCAGGGCCGCTGCGGGCGGCGCCTCGGACGACAGTTCGCGCAGCGTGTCCGGCGAGAAGTCGTGCAGCCTGGCGTGCGGATCACGGCTCATCAGGCTGAGACTGGCTTCGCCATTGAAGGCCAGCACCGGCGTTTGCGGCCTGGCGTGGCGCGGCAACACCTCTTTCAGGCGGCGCGCCGGATCGCCGAACAGGGACACCGCCAGCACCGTGTCGGCCTGCCTGAGCAAGAGGCCGGCTTCGCGCTCGCTGGCGGCCATCCACTGGGCGGGCGTGCGCAGCACGATGCGGTCCTGCGGATGGCTGGCCAGGTGGCGGTGCGCAGCCTCGATGGCGGCCGGCGCGGCGCGCTCGGTGACGATGGCGAACAGGGTGGCGGCCGGCGCGTGCGCACAGGCGCAGGCGCACAACAGCGCTGCGGCCAGCCGCAGGAGTATGGAGGTGCTCAATTTGAACTTTAACCAGTAGCTGCGCGCCGGGCGCGCAGGAAAACAGGCAAAGCCACACCCCGGGCCTTGCGCAATCTTCGTGACTGGCCGGTCTTCTGGCTGGCCTTCATCCTTCCTCAACCCTGCCTTCCCGTGCGGTGCACAGTGGCGTTCGATCGAAGTCGTCAGGCTTACAGCAGCGGGGGCTGCGCCGGACTGGCGCGAGATGAAAATCCCGCGCGTCACCGGCTTCCCGTTTCACCCTCCAGCCGGCAAGCGGGAGGGCACCAATCACGTTAATGCCGCGATTCTACCGTATTGAGCTTGGTCATGAAACCTGTTCGTTGCGGTGGACGGGCGGCGCGGCCGGCGGTTAGTGTTGAATGTCACGGACAAAGGAAGCCCATGGAACCGTCAGCTTATGGTGCGGCAAAACCGTCCGGCATGCCGCTAGCGCCGGCGGCCGACGCATTCGTCATCGCCAGCGTTGCCGTGCTCTCGGCAGCCGTGTTCCAGGCCTATTGGCTGCTGGAGGACGTGCTGCGCTGGTACCCGTCCACCACGCTGCCGGCGCTGATGGCCGTGGCGGCCGCCTGCCTCGCCGCCTCCGGCGTCAGCTACGCTTCCGTGCCGCGCCCGCTCGCCACGCTGATGCGCGGCGTGGGCATGGCGTGCGGCGTGTACAGCCTGCTGCTCTACCCTTCGCTGCCCGCCGTCGCGCACGATTTCAAGGGCTGGAGCCAGTCCATTCTCAACCTGGCATGGCTGATGGCCGCAATGGCGGCGCTGCTGTCCATGCGGCGCCCGGCCTGGCTGCTGTACTGCGGCTTCTACATTTACTGGATCAAGCACGCCGCCGGCTACATCACCGGCTTCTCCTTCCACACCCTGCTCGACGTCAATCCGATGATACAGCTGCCGGTCTACCTGTCGTTGTCGGTGCTCACGCTGGAACTGGCGAAGCGGCGCTGGCCGGCGACCTGGCCCCGCATCGGCGGCAGCGCGCCTTACTGGACCATACTGTTCATCGCCATCGCCATGCAGGCGGCAAACTATTTCCATTCATCGCTGGCCAAGGGCGGCCTGGACGGCGGCGTGCTGGACTGGGCGCTCAATAACGAGAACCGCAACATCTACCACGTCGCGCTGCACAACAAGCAGCTGCTGTGGGGCGACTGGAGCGCGCTGACCGGCGCGGTGTCGGCGCTGCTGCAGGTGGCGGGACGGCCGTTCGCAATAGGCGTGTTCCTGATCCAGCTGGCGGCAATACTGGTGTTCGCCAACCGGCGCTTGCTGCTGGTGCTGTTTGCCTTGTTCGACCTGATGCACATCGGGATCTTTGTGCTGGTGGGCGCCAATTTCTGGACCTGGTTCATGGTGAACCTGTCCATCATCGCGGCGGTATCGCAACTGCCCCGCGACGCCTTCAACTGGCGGACCGGCGCGGCGGGCGCGCTCGCCATTCTGCTGTCGCCGCTGTTCGCCAACGTCGCCAAGCTGGGCTGGTATGACAGCCTGGCGGTCAACGCAGTCCATTTCGACGTGGAACTGGCGGACGGCAAAACCGAGCGCATGCCGTCCACCGCGTTCGGCTTTTACTCCTACCCGATCTCCCACATGAGCTTTGGCCTGCCACCCGGGAAATACCTGCCCACCGCGACCAACGGCGGCACGTTCTCGTCCGCCATCCGGCGCCAGTCCTACCGCTGCGCTTTCGCCAGCGCGGCCCCGGCCACCGGCGTTGTATGGGACGGTGCAAGCGTGTCCGCCTTCATCCGGGCTTACCATCGGCAGGTATTGAACAAGGCGGGGGCCGGCGGGCGCTGGTCGAACACGGCCTACCCGCACCACTTCTGGAGCGCGCCATCGGTGGAGAAGGCGTTTGCCGGGGTGGACATGCGCCGCGTGCGCGCCTACCGCATGGTGATCGACTCGGTGTGCCTGGACCCGGACACCGGCGCAGTGAAAAGAAAGGTCTACCGCAATGAATACCGAATCGACCTTGCAGGCTGAGTTCCCCGGCGGCCTGGTGATCGTCTACGACGGCGAGTGCCCGTTCTGCTCCAACTACGTGCAGGTGCTGGCGCTGCGCGAGGCAGCCGGCCCGGTGCGACTGGTCGACGCCCGCAGCGACGCCGCGCTCGCCGCCCGGCTGCGGCGCGGCGGCTACGACCTGAACGAGGGCATGGTGGCCCTGTACGGCGGCGGCGTCTACTACGGCGCGGACTGCGTGCACCTGCTTGCGTTGTTGAGCACGTCCTCCGGCGTGTTCAACCGCGTCAACAGCGCGGTGTTCCGCTCGCGCACGCTGTCGCGCCTGCTCTATCCCGTGCTGCGCTGCGGCCGCAACCTCACCCTCAAACTGCTGGGACGCCGCAAGCTGCCCTAAAGATTTTTCAAAAATATTTAAAATATCGCTTGCTATTACATAGCGCACAATATAAAGTAAGCACATCGGCGCTGCAAACACAGCGCGACGCAGCAAAAAGTAGGGCACGATTTAATAGATAGCAATCTAACTTAACCCACAGCAAAGGAAACATCATGTCGATCAAACAAGTCCTGTACCGCGCAACTTCCAAAGCAACCGGTGGCCGTGAAGGCCGTGCGGTCTCCTCCGACGGCGTGCTGGACGTCAAGCTGACCACCCCGAAAGAACTGGGCGGCGCAGGCGCAGTCGGCACCAACCCTGAACAACTGTTCGCTGCCGGCTACTCGGCGTGCTTCCTGGGCGCCATGAAATTCGTCGGCGGCCGCGACAAGATCGCCGTGCCGGCGGACGTGTCGGTGGAAGGCACCGTGGGAATCGGCGCCATCGAAACCGGCTTCGGCATCGAAGCGGAACTGAAAATCTCGCTGCCAGGCCTGGACCGCGAAACCGCTGAAAAGCTGGTCGCCGCAGCCCACATCGTCTGCCCGTACTCGAACGCCACCCGCGGCAACATCGACGTCACGCTGACCATCGTATAAAGCAAGCCTTGCTGCTACCGCCAAGGCGGTGGCAGCGGCCTGGAAGGCGCTGAAATAAGTAGCGCACAATTAAATAGATACCAATTTAAACTTAGGAGAAATACCATGAAAGCATCCATCCTGTCCGCCGCTGCCGCCATCCTGACCCTGAGCGCCGGCGCCTATGCCGCCGAACCCGTCAACAGCGGCGAAGGCTATCAGGGCTACACCAGCGCTGTGTCGTCGGTCTCGACCCGCACCCGCGCCGAAGTGAAAGCGGAAACCATTGCCGCCCTGCGCGACGGCCTGATCCTCAGCGGTGAGGCCTATCCGGGCACACTGACCGCCCCAGCCAAGGTACCGGGCAAAACCCGCCAGGAAGTGCGCGCTGAACTGGCCCTTGCCATCCAGACCGGCACCCTGCCACGTTACGAGTAAGCCCGCATAGGCAGCGCAGCCAATAAGTAGTTAGCGATTTAATCGAACACAATTAATTAGGAGCATTATCATGAAAGCATCTATCCTGTCCGCCGCCGCCGTCATCATCGCCCTGACCTCGAGCGCTTATGCAGCCGAACCCGTCAACAGCGGCGAAGGCTACCAGGGCTACACCAGCGACGTATCGTCCACCTCGACCCGCACCCGCGCCGAAGTGAAAGCCGAGACCATCGCCGCCCTGCGCGACGGCCTGATCCTGAGCGGCGAAACCTACCCCGCCAGCATCACCGAACCATCCCAGGCGCAGGGCAAGACCCGCCAGGAAGTGCGCGCCGAACTGGCCCAGGCGATCAAGGCCGGCACGCTGCCACGCTATGAGTAAAGCCCCTTACAATGGTTGCTTCTTTCCCGCAGAGGCAACCATGATTGAGTGGCAATGGCTTGAGTTTGAACACATTCCGCGCGGCGACCTGTATGAAGTGCTGCGCCAGCGGCAAGAGGTCTTCGTGCTGGAACAGAAATGCCTGTATCCCGATATCGACGGATACGACCAGGCGGCGCATCATCTGATGGCCTGGCACGTCGTTGACGGCAAACGCCAGCTGGCAGCCTATCTGCGCTGCATCGCTCCCGGCGTGAAATTCCCTGAAATGTCTTTGGGCCGTGTCTTGACGGCGTCGTCCGCGCGCGGCAGCGGCATTGGCCGCCAGTTGCTGGAAGAAGGCATCCGCCGCGCAGAAGCGCTGCATCCCGGCCACCGCTTCCGCATCGGCGCCCAGCTCTACCTCGAAAAATTCTACGGCAGCTTCGGCTTCGCGCGCGCCAGCGAACCGTATGACGAAGACGGCATCATGCACATTGACATGCTGCGCTAGCCACCGCCCCCCTACTGCGTTCAACTTGCGTTCAACTTCTCATCACGTTCGCGTTACGTGAAATGACCCGCGTTAAAACGTGATGACGAAGCGCGCGCCGGCGCCTACCGGTTTGGCGTAGCGCACCATGCCGCCGTTGGCGTGCACCAGGTGGCGCACCATGGCCAGGCCGATGCCGCGCCCCTGCTTCTTGGTCGAGAAAAACGGCGTGAACACTTGCGCGGCCAGCTCCTGCGGCACGCCGGGGCCGTTGTCGGCCACTTCGATGCGCAACCGCCCGCCACGGCTCAGGCGCGCGCTGACCTGCACTTGCGGCTGCGGCGTGGCGGCGGTGGCTTCGGCGGCGTTCTTCAGCAAATTGATCAGTGCCTGCTCCAGCTGGCCGGGGTCCATCATCACGTCCAGCGAGGCCGGTTCCACCGAAAAATCGGCGCGGCCGCCGCGCGCCAGCCACTGCGGCGCCATCAGCATGGACAGGCGCGCGAACAGCTCGCCCAGGTGCACGCGTTCAGGCTGCGCCTGCGGCACGCTGGACAGGCTGCGGTAGCTGGCCACGAATTCCACCAGGCTGGCGGCGCGGCGCGCGATGGCGTCCAGCGCCGTGCCCAGGTCGCCGCTCACGTCCGGCGCCAGGTCGGCCCTGGCTTCCTCCAGCAGGTCGCAGGCGGTGCGCGACAGCGAGGCCACCGGGGTGAGCGAATTCATGATCTCGTGCGTGAGCACCTGCACCAGCTGGCGCCAGGCGTTCATCGCTTCGGCTTCCAGCTCGCTCTCGACCGGCATCAGCGCGGCCAGGCGCTGGCCGGCGCCTTGCAAGGTCAGCGCCGTGACGGCGGCCAGCGCGCGCTCGGTGCCGCGCTCCGATTCAAAGCTCACCAGCTCGCGGCGCTCGGCCGTTTGCGCGGCCAACAGCTGCGCCAGCTGCGCCGGATCGCTGGCGCGGCCGGGGGCGAGCAGGCGCCGCGCGCTGGCGTTCAGTGGCGTCAGCGCGCCCGGTCCGTTCAGGTGGGCGATGGAGAACAGCGCGATCGGCGCATGCTCCAGGCGCGCCTCCAGCGCCTGCGCCGCATCGAGCAGCGCGCGCCGGTCTGGCGTGAGTCCCCACGCGCCATCCGTGGCTGTGGCCGTGGCGTGGGCCGTAGCCGTGGCGTTGGCGTTGACCGTAGCCGGTGCCGATCCCGATGCCAACAGGAGAGAGAACGCCGGCGCTGCGCCTCGCGCCACCGGGGCGGCACGCAGGCGGCGGTGGAGCAGGCAGGCGGGGACAATGGCGGCGAGCCCGCACAGCACTTGCATGCGCGGCGAGCCGGCGTATCCGGCGGCGGCGTAGCTTAGCGCCATCAACGCGGCGGCGCTGCCGTAGCCGGCGGCCCAGCTGGCGAACTTGCCCGGCCGCTCAGATGCCATGCTTGCCCAGCTTGCGGTAGAGCGCGGCGCGGCTGACTCCCAGCATGCGGGCGGTGTGACTGATGTTGCCATTGGCGGCGGCCAGCGCGGCGGCGATGGCGTCGCGCTCAAGGGCGCTCAGGGTCAGGTCGTCGCCCGCAGCGGACGGTGCGGCGTCGAGGCGGATGGGGGCGTTGGCGATAGTGTTGCCGGGAGCGTTGGCGGGAGCGCTCGCGGCGATGCTGGCGGAGGCCGGGCCGGTGAGGCCGAAGTCGTCGGCCAGGTATTCGCTGTCGCGGCCCAGGATGACGGCGCGTTCGCAGGCGTGGCGCAGCGCGCGCACGTTGCCGGGCCAGGGGTGCGCAACCAGCCAGGCCAGCGCCGCGGCCGACAGCGCCCGCGCCGGACGCTGGTACTGGCGCTCATAGGCGTCCAGGTAGTGGCGCAGCAAGCCGGGGATGTCTTCGCTCCGTTCGCGCAGCGGCGGCACGCGGATGACGATGGTGTTGAGCCGGAACAGCAGGTCGGGCCGGAATTCGGCCGGGTCGAACAGCCGCACTTCATCCAGGTTGGTGGCGCTGATGATGCGCACGTCGATGGCTTCCGGCTTGTCTGCGCCGATCGGCGTCACTTCGCGGCGCTCCAGCACCGTCAGCAGCTTGGCCTGCGCGGCCAGCGGCATATTGCCGATTTCGTCGAGGAACAGCGAGCCGCCGCGCGCGGCCTGGAAGCGCCCGGCGCGGTCGGCCTTGGCGTCGGTGAAGGAACCCTTGCGGTGGCCGAACAATTCGCTCTCGAAGGTGGATTCGGGCAAGGCGCCCATGTCCACCGCGAGGAAGGTGCCATCGGCGCGCTGCGAGGACAGGTGGATGGCGCGCGCCACCAGTTCTTTGCCGACGCCGTTTTCGCCCAGCACCATCACGTTGGCGCCGGTGGGGCCGACGCTGGCGATCATCGCTTTCACGCTGCGCATGGCGGGCGAGTCGCCCATCAGGGCGGCGCTGGCGTCGTCGGCGTTGCCGGCCGCAAGCCGCGCGGGCAACTCGGCGGCGCGGCGCGCCAGCGCGGCATCGACCGCGGCCACCAGGCGCGCGTTGTCCCATGGCTTGGTGATGAAGTCGCAGGCGCCGCGCTTCAGCGCTTCCACCGCCAGCGGCACGTCGGCATAGGCGGTGAGCGCGATCACGGCGCAGCGCTGCGCACGCAGCTTGTCCAGCAATGCCAGGCCTTCGGCGCCGTCGATGCGGCCGGGGGTGAAATTGAAATCGAGCAGGACCACGTCGGGCACGCCGCGCGCGAGGAAGGCCGGCAGCTGCGCCGGGTCGTTCAGGGTGGCGACGGTGCCGTAACGCCGCCGCAGCAGCATCTGCGCGGCACAGGCCACGTCGGTGTCGTCGTCGAGTATCAGGATGTGTGCTGTGGTGTCGGCCATGTGGCGCATTCTAGCAGCCTGGATCGCCTTGCGGAGCAAGGCTTTCCGCGCATTTCGACGCATTTCCGCAACCCGGAAGCGCACTGTCCGTTTCCGAACACCCGGCACTGTCCGCATGCGGACAAGGGCCGGCCGCATGCGCCGCGAAACCGGGTGGATACGCCATTTTCGGCAGCTGGCACAGGCCTTGCAAAGGCTCAGTCCATCGTCACCCGTTTGCGAAAAAAAATGAACACTCCCCAGCCTAAACTCGTCACCGGCGCCGCCATGGATACCATCGTGCCCAAGCGGCGCGGCAAGGCGATTGCGCTCGCCGCCGCAGGCGCGGCAATGGTGGCCGCGCTGGCCTTCGCGCTGTGGCACTGGATGCCGCGCGGCCTGCAGGTGACTGCGGGCGAGTTGCGCATCGCCGCCGTGGAGCGCGGCGTGTTCCGCGACGATATCGTGGTGCGCGCCACCGCGCAGCCGCTGCAGTCGGTAATGCTCGACTCGGTGGAGTCCGGCCGCATCGAGGAGGTGCATGCGCGCGACGGCGACCTGGTGAAACAGGGCCAGCTGCTGTTCCGCATCTCCAACCCGCAGCGCAACCTGGAGCTGCTGGCGCGCCAGGCCGAACACGCGCAGCAGATTTCCAACCTGTCCAATCTGCGCGTGGCGCAGGAAGCCAGCCGCAGCGACCACCAGCGCCGCCTGGACGATCTCACCTTCGCCATGGAGCAGGCGCAAAAGCGCCATGCGCGCGAAGAGAAACTGGCGGCGCAGGGCTTCCTGTCTCCGGTGGCGCTGGAGGAATCGGCGGACCGCCTGGCGCAGCAGTGGCGCGTGCTGGCGCAGGCGCAGGCCAGCGACGATACCGACCGGCGCGTGCGCGGCACCGCGCTGGCGCAGCTGGACAAGGCGCTGGACGGCTTGCAGTCCGGCCTGAAACTGGTGAGCGCCACGGTGGAGGCGCTGGCGGTGCGCGCCCCCAGCGCCGGCAGGCTGACCGACTTCCGCCTGCAGGTGGGCGAGTCCATCGCCACTGGCAAGCACGTGGGCCGCATCGACGACCCGGCGCGCTTCAAGCTGTCGGCCGAAGTGGACGAGTACTACCTGAAGCGCGTGGCCGTGGGGCGCCACGGCAGCGTGCAGATGGACGGCCGCAGCTACGCGGTGGATGTCTCCACCATCTACCCGCAGATCAAGGAAGGCCGCTTCACCGTGGAACTGACGTTCAAGGCCGCGCAGCCGGAAGCCCTCAGCCCCGGCCAGAGCGTGGACGCGACCATCACGCTGGGCGAGCCGGCGCCCGCGCTGCTGCTGCCGAACGGCGCCTTCCTCAACGACAGCGGCGGCACCTGGGTCTTCGTCGTGACGCAGGATGGCGGCGTGGCCGAGCGGCGCGCCATCCGCAGCGGGCGCCGCAACAACGGCCAGCTCGAAGTGCTGTCCGGCCTGGCCGTGGGCGAGCGCGTGATCGTGTCCGGCTATACGGCCTATGGCGATTCACCCAGGCTGCAAATTTCCAAGTAAGCTCTTCACCAACGAAAAAAGGAACTCCCATGCTCAAGCTTTCAGGCGTCAGCAAAACCCACCTGGCGGGTGAAATCCAGACTACCGCGCTGGACCGCATCGACCTGCAGATCGACGCCGGCGAATACGTGGCCATCACCGGTCCTTCCGGCTGCGGCAAGTCCACTTTGCTGAGCCTTCTCGGCCTGCTCGATGTGCCCAGCAGCGGCGAGTACTGGTTCGAGGGCAAGAATGTGGCGGGCTGGAGCGAGGGCAAGCTGAACGAACTGCGGCGCGGCCGCATCGGCTTCATCTTCCAGAGCTTCAACCTGATCGAGGAGCTGAGCGTATTCGAGAACGTGGAACTGGCGCTGGAGTACACCGGCATGGCCAAGGCCGAGCGCAAGGCCAAGGTGACGGCCATGCTGAACAAGCTGGGCGTGCTGCACCGCGCCGGGCACCGCCCGTCGCAGCTGTCCGGCGGCCAGCAGCAGCGCGTGGCGATCGCGCGCGCGCTGGTGTCCGGCCCGGCGCTGCTGCTGGCAGATGAACCGACCGGCAACCTGGATACGGCGCACGGCGACGAGGTGATGCGCCTGCTGCGCACCATCAACGCCGAGGGCACCACGGTGGTGATGGTGACCCACTCGCCGGCGCACGCTGCGCAGGCCTCGCGCACGCTGAACCTGCTGGACGGCCGCATCATGGTTGACGCGCTGCGCGCCGCATGAAAGCCTCCGACTTCCGCATCGGCTGGCGCCTGCTGCTGCAGGAGCGCGGCTATTCGGCGGTGACCATCCTCGGCCTGGCGCTGGGCTTCGCGGCCTGTTTCCTGCTGATGGCCTACGTACAGTTCAGCTTCAGCTACGACAGCCACGTGCCGCAGGCCGAACGCGTTTACGTGGCGAAGAACCGCCTCAACATCCTGGAGCGCGGGGGCTGGTTCGAGAACACGCCGATCAACCTGCTGGCCGTGGCCGAAGGCAGCCCGCTGGTGGAGGCCGCCGCCGTGGCGCTGACCGGCTCGGCCACACTACGCCAGGACGGCATGCTGGCCAACCTGGACTTCGTGCTGGTGAGCACCGCCATGCCGAAAGTGCTCGGCCTGCGCGCGCTGGAAGGCGACCTGGATGCCGCGCTGCAGCGGCCCGACAGCGTTGCCCTCACCGAGAGCAAGGCGCGCCAGCTGCTTGGCGCCACGCGCGGCGTGGTGGGCAGGACACTGGCCATCGAGAACCTGCAGTACAGGGTGGCCGCCATTGTGGCCGATCCGCCGGCCGCCACCACCCTGCCCTACGCGGCGCTGATGGGCACCGCCAGCCAGCTGCTGCCCGAAGCCATGCACAAGCGCCTGGACAAACGCCAGCCATCCAACTGGGGCGGCATCATCTCCCGCCTGTATGTCCGCCTGGCGCCGGGCGCCACGCCGCAGGCCTTGCAGCGCGTGATGCAGGACGCGTCTAGCCGCTCGCCGTTCGCCAGCTCGCTGGCGCCGGACGTACTACAGCGCCTGAAAGGGCGCCCGCCATCCGACATCGGCCTGGTCTCGCTGCGCGGCTGGTACTTCGACCCCGACCTGGCAGGCAGCGGCAGCGCCCGCCATGGCGACGCCAAGCTGGTGCTGGGCGTCGCTGCCGTCGGCGCGCTGGTGCTGCTGCTGGCTGCCATCAACTACGTCAACCTGGCCACCGTGCGCGTGATACGGCGGCGCGCGGAAATCGCCATGCGCAAGGTGCTGGGCGCCAGCCATGCGCGGGTGGCGGCCATGCTGATGGCCGAATCGCTGCTGGCCAGCATCCTGGCGGCCGCCATGGGCCTGCTGCTGGCCTGGCTGCTGCTGCCCGGCTGCGCGCAGCTGCTGAACCGGCCGCTGGCTACTGTGATGGGGCTCGGCGCGGTGCTGGCGGCGCTGGCCGTGGGCGCGGCCACCGGCGTGCTGGCCGGCCTGCATCCGGCCTGGCTGGCGCTGCGCGTGCGGCCGGCCCAGGCCTTGGCCGCGCGCGGCGGGCAGGAAACCCATGGCGCCACCTGGATGCGGCGCGCCGTCACCATCTTCCAGATGACCTGCGCCATGGGCCTGGTGGCCACCACGCTGGCGGTGGCATGGCAGACGCGCTTTGCCAGCAACGCCAATCCGGGCTTCGACCCGCGTCCGCTGCTGGTGCTGGAGCTGCCCTCGCTGATGTGGGAAGGGGACGCGCCGCGCCAGCTGCACGAGGCCCTGCTCAGGGTGCCCGGCGTGCAAGGCGTCACCTACTCGCCGGTACCTGCGGGGCGCTACTACCTGGGCCTGAACAACCCGGTGCGCACCGCCGCCGGCGTCTCCGCCACCCTGCAGCAGCGCGCCGTGTCGCCCACTTTCTTCCAGGTGTACGGCGTGGCGCCGCTGGCCGGGCGCGGTTTTGATCCGCAGCGCGAGCAGGAAGGCAACGACAAGGCCGTGGTGCTGAACGCGGCCGCCGCCAAGGCGCTGGGCTTCGCCTCGCCGCAGGCGGCCGTGGGCCAAACCGTCACGCTGGAAGGCCGCAAGGGCGATATCCAGCCGGTGGTGATCGGCGTGGTACCGGACCTGCGCTACCAGTCGCTGCGCGAAGCGCCGGCCCCGGTGCTGTACATGAACAACCGCAACGCCTCCGTGCTGACGGTGCGCTACAGCGGCAGCATGGCGGAGCTGGAACGCGCGGCCGACGCGCTGTGGCGGCAGTACTTCCCGGACGCCATTCCCGACATGCACCGCGCCGCAAGCTACTTCGCCGACAACTACGACGACGACGCGCGCCTGGCGGCCATGCTGGCGGCGGGCAGCGCGATGGCCCTGCTGCTGTCGGCCTTCGGCATCTACGTGCTGGCGGCCTACAACGTGCAGCGGCGCGCCAGAGAGATCGTGCTGCGCAAGCTGTACGGCGCGCCGCGCGGCGCCGTGGCGCGCCTGCTGGGCAGGGAGTTTGCCTGGATGGCGGGCTGCTCCGCCTTGCTCGGCCTGCCGCTGGCCGCCCTGGCGATCCAGCGCTACCTGTCCGAGTTCGCCGAGCAGGCGCCCATCGGCGCCTGGACGCTGCTGGCGGCGCTCGGCGCGGTGCTGGCCGTCGCGCTGGGCGCCACCATCCGCCACACGCTGGCCGCGCTGCGCATGTCGCCGGCGCTGGCCCTGCGTACTTGAAGCCCAAGGAGCAAGCATGCAACTACAAGACTTCCGTATCGGCTGGCGCCTGCTGCTGCAGGAACGCGCCTATTCCGCCGTCTCCATCCTCGGCCTGGCGGTCGGCTTCGCGGCTTGCTTCCTGCTGCTCGGCTTCGTGCACTACTGCCTGAGCTACAACAGCCAGGTGCCGGACGCGCAGCGCGTGTACTCGGTAAAGCAGCGCATCAACGTGTTCCCGCGCCCGGACTGGGCCGAATACGCCGGCCTGCCGCTGCAGGCCGCTGCCACCGCCAGCGGCATGGTGGAAGCGTCCAGCATCGCCAAGCAGCTGGAACTGCCGCTGTGGCTCGGCGCCCAGCGCCACGAGACCGAGCTGCGCGTGGTCAACCCCGCCTTCGAGGCGCTGTTCGGCCTGCGCGCATTAGAGGGCGACCTGCAGGCGGCGTTGACGCAGCCGGACGGCATCGCGCTGACCGCCAGCAAGGCGCGCGCCATCTTCGGTTCGGAACAGGCGCTGGGCCAGCATCTGCGCCTGCGGCGCGAGACGCTGCAGGTGCGGGCGGTGCTGCCCGATCCGCCGGCCAATTCCACCTTGCGCTACGAGGCGCTGGTCGGCAGCGCCAGCACCGGCTGGTCCGAGAAAGAGCGCGGCGACCACACCACCAATTTCCAGCGGCGCGGCGGCATTTACCTGAAGCTCAAGCCGGGCGCCGCCCCGGCGCAGCTGCAGCGCCAGTTGCAAAACGCCGTCAACGCCAGCCCGCTCGACACCACCTGGCGCACCGGCCCGATGGGCAAGAAGCTGGACGGGCGCAACGTGACCGACGTGGCCATCGTGGCCATGCCCGAGGTGTACTTCGACGAAGGGCTGGCCTCGGGCCGCAGCGGCGGCGACTACGGCCAGCGCGGCAGCGTGTTCGCGCTGGCCGGCATCGCGCTGCTGATCCTGCTGCTGGCGGCCAGCAACTACGTCAACCTGGCAACGGTGCGCACCCTGCGCCGCCAGCGCGAAATCGGCATGCGCAAGCTGCTCGGCGCCAGCCACGCGCGCCTGGCGCTGCAGTTCCTCTCCGAGTCCTCGGTGGTGGCGCTGCTGGCCACCGTGCTGGGCCTGGGCATGGCCTGGCTGTGCCTGCCCATGTTCAGCGGCCTGGTGGCGCGCCAGCTGGACAGCCTGTTTTCGCCTGCCAGCTGCGCGCTGGCCTTGCTGGGCGGCTTGCTGACCGGCCTGTGCGCCGGCGTCTACCCGGCCATGCTGGCCATGCGCGTGCGCCCGGCTGCGGCGCTGGCCGGACGCGGCGACCAGGAAACGGCCGGCGGCCTGTGGTTGCGCCGCGTGCTGACCGTGCTGCAGTTCGCCACCGCCATGGCGCTCAGCGGCGCCACGCTGGCCATCGCCTGGCAGGCCGACTACGCCAGCAAGGCGGACCGCGGCTTCGATCCGGCCGGCATGCTGATCCTGGACTTGCCGCAGGAGACCGGCAAGCCGGCCACGGACGGCTTCGTGCAGGCACTGGCGCGCATGCCGCACGTGCAAGGCGTGGCCGCCATGTCGGAGGCGCCGGGCCGCGACCGCTCGAAGAGCATTTCCGCCATCCCCAGCCGCAACGGCGACACGGTCAGCCTGGAGTACCGCACCATCAGCCCGGAATTCTTCCAGGTCTATGGCCTGAAGGCGCTGCACGGCCGCCTGTTCGACCCGGCGCGCGACGACGACAAGACGCCGGCGCGCGTGATCAATGCGGCGGCCGCCCTGGCGCTGGGCTTTGCCACGCCGGAAGCGGCGGTGGGCCAGTTCCTCACCAGCGGCGAACGCTCGATCCAGATCATCGGCATCGCGCCGGAGGTGCGTTACCAGAGCCTCAAGCAGATGACGCAGCCGATGGTGTACCGCCTGGCCCCGGCACAGGTGCTGGCGGTGCGCACCAGCGACAGCCTGGCAGCCGCGCATGCCGCCATCGCGCCGCTGTTCAAGCAGTACTTTCCGGACAGCGTGCTGGAGCTGCAGACCGCCAGCAGCCTGTTCGGCCTGGCCTATGCGGACGACGTGCGGCTGGCGCGCATGCTGGCCTCCTCCAGCCTGATCGCGGTGGCGCTGGCGGCATGCGGCATCTATGTGCTGTCGGCCTACAGCGTGCAGCGCAGCCGCAAGGAAATCGTGCTGCGCAAGCTGCACGGGGCCGGACGCGGCGCCATCGCGCGACTGGTGGGCAGGGAGTTCGCGGTGCTGATCGCGGCCGGCGCCGCGCTGGGCCTGCCGCTGGCGGCGCTATCCATCCAGCGCTACCTGGCCGGCTACGTGGAGCGGGCCCCGATGGGGGCCTGGCCGCTGCTGGCGGCGCTGGGCCTGGCTGCGCTGGTGGCGCTGCTGGCCACCGCCCGCCACACGCTGGCGGCGCTGCGCATGTCGCCGGCCCTGGCGCTGCGCAGCTAGCGGCGCTGCCGTGTAAATGATGTAACTTGCAATCAGCTATGTGCGACAACGCACGTAGCGGCCTCTGCTGCAGGCGGATAATGGCCAGATAGCGAGCTCCTCGCTATCGAAGCCGAAGACCGCCACCGACAGAGAGGTCCACCATGAAGACACTTGCATATTCCCCCCTACTGCGCACCGGCGCACTGGCTGCGGCCAGCGCCCTGGGCCTCACCCTGGCCGCCTGCGGCGGCGGCGGCGGTGGCGGCACCACGCCGCCGCCGGTCACCCTGGGCACGCTGGGCGTGTCGCTGACCGACGCCCCGGCCTGCGGCTTCGACGCCGTCAACGTCACCGTCAGCAAGGTGCGCGTGCACCAGAGCGCCACCGCCGGCGACACCGACAGCGGCTGGAGCGAAATCGTGCTGTCCCCGGCCCGCAAGATCAATCTGTTAAACCTGGCCAACGGCACGCTCGACGCGCTGGGCCAGACTTCGCTGGCGGCCGGCCGCTACACCCAGCTGCGCCTGGTGCTGGACGCCAACACCGGCAGCGGCCTGGCCAACTCCGTGGTGCCGTCCGGCGGCACCGCCGTAGTCTCGCTGGAAACCCCCAGCGCGGTGCAGAGCGGCATCAAGCTGACCAGTGAATTCGACGTGGCCGCCGGCCAGCGCGTGGACCTGGTGCTGGACTTCGACGCCTGCAAATCAGTGGTCACCCGGGGCAACGGCAAGTACGCGCTGAAACCGGTGGTCAAGGTGGTCCCGACCGCGCTGAACGGCATCAGCGGCTACGTCGCCACCAGCCTGCTGGGCAGCCGGGTGATGGTGAGCGCGCAGCAGAACGGCGCCATCGTCAGTGCCACCGTGCCCGACCCCGCCACCGGCGAGTTCGCGCTGACGCGCCTGCCGCTCGGCAATTACGACGTGGTGGTGACGGCCGACAGCCGCGCCGCCGCCGTGATCGGCGCGGTGCCGGTGACCAGCACCAGCGCCATGGTGCCGGTCAGCCAGGCCGCCACGCCAATCGGGCTGCCGGCCTCGCTGACCGGCAGCATCGCCGGCACCGTGACGCTGGCGCCGGCCAGCGCCACCGAGGCCGCCTACGTGGCCGCCAAGCAGACCTTTGCCGCCGGTCCGGTGGTAACCATCAAGTACCAGGGCGCGGACCTGGCGAGCGGCGCCTACACGCTGGCCGGCCTGCCGCTGGCCGCGCCGCTGTACGCGCCGTACAGCGCCACGCTGCCGCTGACCTTCGCCAGCGCCGCCACGGTGCTGCCGGGCGTGGGTAAATACCAGGTGGACGCCACCGCCGCCGGCTACGCGCGCCAGAGCGCCGCCTCGGTCGACATCACGGCGGCCAACCAGGCCGGCGTCAACTTCACGCTGGCGCCGTAAGCCGGCGCCATGCAAAAAGGGCGGCTTGTCGGCCGCCCTTTTTCATGGGTCGCGTTGCAGACCCGGGATTACTTGACCGCCAGCAGTTCGATATCGAAGATCAGCGTGGAACCGGCCGGGATCGAGGTCTGCGCGGTGAAGCCGTAGCCCAGTTCAGGCGGGATGATCAGGGTGCGCTTGCCGCCCACTTTCATGCCCACCACGCCGCGCTTCCAGCCTTCGATGACACTGCTGCTCAGCGTGAATTCGAACGGCGTGCCCTTGTCGACCGAGCTGTCGAACTTGGCGCCGTGCTGGTCGGCGGCGGTCTTGTCGTAGATCCAGCCGGTGTAGTGCACGCTCAGGGTCTTGGTGGCAGCGACTTCGGCGCCGGTGCCGATCACCTTGTCGATGATGGTGACCTGGGCCGACGGCGACGGCTTGGAAATGCCCAGTACCGTGATTTCCATGACCACCGGGGTGTTGGCAGCGACCTTGTTCGGCGTGTAGGTTTTGTTTTCGAAGGTGTACACGCCGTAGGCCAGGTTGGTCGGCAGCACCAGCTGCACGGTGCCGCCCTTGCGCATGCCGATCACGCCCTGGTCGGCACCCGGCAGCCAGCGGCCGGTGCCGATCGCGTACACCGCCGAAGGCGAACCGTCCACCTGGGCGCCGCGCGAATTGGGCTTGGTCGAGTCGTACAGGAAGGTCGAATAGCTCACTTGCACCAGGTCGTTGGCCACTACCGGATCGCCGCTGCCGGCTGCCAGTTCGGTTTTGGCGTAGGCCGGCTGGGGCGGCAGCTCCTCGGTCTTGGTGGTGCTGGCAGGCGAGCCGCACGCGGTCAGTGCCGCTACGCAGGCGAGCGACGCGATCAGTTGGAACATCGATTTCATGATTACCTTTGTATTGTTGAACATGTAACTTGCACTGCGCTGGCACTCCATCCGTGCGCCGTCGGAGCAGAAGTGTATCAGACTGCAACGGCGCCTTTTCAGGCAGAACATTCAGTTACAAATTGCCTGTCTCAAATTTCCACCTGCGTACCCAGTTCGATCACCCGGTTGGGTGGAATCTGGTAATAATCCGCCGCCGCGCGCGCGTTGCGCGACATGGCCACGAACAGGCTCTCGCGCCACGACGCCATGCCGGCGCCCGGAGTGGAAATGACGGTCTGGCGCGCGATGAAGAAGGAGGTTTCCATCATCTCGAACTCCAGGCCGTGCTTGCCGCACAGCGCCAGCACATTCGGAATGTCCGGTTCGTCCTTGAACCCGTACTGCACGTTGACCTGGTAGCACTGGTGGCCCAGGTCGATGATCTTGACCTGCTCCTCCGGCGCCACCCACGGCTCCTCGACGATGTGCACGGTGATGAACACCACGCGCTCGTGCAGCACCTTGTTGTGCGACAGGTTGTGCAGCAGCGCGTGCGGCACGCCGTCGCTTTCGCCGCGCAGGAAGATCGCGGTGCCGAACACGCGCACCGGCGGCGCCATGAACAGCGAGGACAGGAAGGCTTCCAGCGGAATGGCGTGCTTTTCCAGGTTCTTGAACACCAGGTCGCGGCCTTCGCGCCAGGTCAGCATGATGGTCAGCAGCACGCCGCCCAACAGCAGCGGGAAGAAGCCGCCGTGCAGCAGCTTCAGCGTGGAGGCCGAGAACAGCATGATGTCGATGGCGATGAAAAAGCCGGTGGCGGCGAAGCTCAGCACCAGCGGCAAGTGCCAGCGGTAGCGGATCACGAAGAAGGTGAGGATGGTGGTGCACAGCATGGTGGCGGTAACGGCAATGCCGTAGGCGCCGGCCAGCTTGTCGGACGAACCGAAGCCCACCACGGCGATCAGCACCACCACCAGTTGCAGCCAGTTCACGGCCGGGATGTAGATCTGGCCGATCTGGCTTTCCGAGGTGTGCATGACGCGCATGCGCGGCAGCAGGCCCAGGGCGATGGCCTGCTTGGTCATGGAGAAGGTGCCGGAAATGGTGGCTTGCGAGGCGATCACCGCCGCCATGGTCGACAGCACCACCAGCGGGTACACGCTCCAGCTGCCCAGTTGCTGGAAGAAGGGATTGGAGATGGCTTCGGGGCGGGTGATCAGCAGCGCGCCCTGGCCCAGGTAGTTCAGCGCCAGCGCCGGCATGGCGACCAGAAACCAGGCCATGCGGATCGGCTGCTTGCCGAAGTGGCCCATGTCGGCGTACAGCGCCTCGGCGCCGGTGAAGGCCAGCACCACGGCGCCCAGCGCCACAAAGCCGCTGTATTTATTCTCCAGCATGAAGCGGAAGGCGTGCAGCGGATTGAGCGCGGCCAGGATTTCCGGCGCCGCCACGATATTGACCACGCCCATCGCCGCCAGCGCGGCAAACCACACCACCATGATGGGGCCGAAGAAGCGGCCGATGCCGGCAGTGCCGTGCCGCTGCACCGCGTACAGCGACACCAGCACGATGATGGTCAGCGGCACCACGTACTGCTCCAGCGCCGGCGCAGCCACTTCCAGGCCTTCAATCGCGCCCAGCACCGAAATGGCGGGGGTGACCACGCTGTCGCCGTAGAACATGGTGGCGCCGAACACGCCCAGCAGCAGCAGCGGGCCGTGCCAGCCGGAGCGCTTGCTGACCGAATTCAGGGCCAGCGCCATTAGCGCCATGATGCCGCCCTCGCCGCGGTTGTCCGCGCGCAGCACCAGGCTGACGTATTTGAGCGAAACGATCATGGTCAGCCCCCAGAAGATCAGGGAGATGATGCCCAGCAGGTTGGGGGTACTCAGCGCGAGCCCGTGTTCGGGGTCGAAGATGGTTTTGAGGGTGTACAGGGGACTGGTGCCGATATCGCCATAGACGATGCCGACGGCAGCTAGCGTCAGTGCGACGAGGCTGCTTTTCTTATGTTCCGACGTCAAGATTGCACCTGAGTTTGTTCTGGTGCGTTGCACAATAGGCCAACTATGGTCAATTTGCAAGTGCATTCTGGCATGGCCGGACTCCGCTGTTTTTGGCGTCCATTCTACCGCCGCCAGCGCCGGATGGCGTTTTCCCGGATAATGGCAGACCCGCCGCCCCATATCCAGTCAACCCATGAACACCGGCATCCTGTACGCCACACTCGCGTTTTTCTGCTGGGGCCTGTTCCCCCTGTATTTCCATGCCCTCGGCGAGGTGCCGCCGATCGAAATCCTGGCCCACCGCATGTTGTGGTCGCTGCTGTTCCTGGCACTGGTGCTGACCGCGCGCGGCCAGTGGCGCTGGCTGCCGGACGTGCTGCGCAAGCCGCGCGTGGTGGCCAGTTTTGTTGCAAGTGCGGTATTGCTCACGGCGAACTGGTTCGTCTATATCTGGGCCGTCAACAATGGCCACGTGATCGACGCCAGCCTGGGCTATTTCATCAATCCGCTCGTCAACGTACTGCTGGGCCTGCTGGTCTTGAAGGAAAAGATGCGGCGCGGGCAGTGGATCGCCGTCGGCATCGCGGCCTGCGGCGTGGCCTGGCTGACCTGGCAGGCCGGCCAGCCGCCGTACATCGCGCTGATCCTGGGCATCACCTTCGGCGGCTACGGCTTGCTGCGCAAGACGGCGGCGCTGGCGGCGCTGGAAGGCCTGTCCTTCGAGACCATCATCCTGTTCCCGCTGGCGCTGGCCTATGTCATCTGGCTGTCGCTGCACGGCCAGAACACCTTCATCAACGCGCCGCACGACAGCACCCGCTGGCTGCTGGCGGCGGCCGGCCCGATCACCGCCATTCCGCTGCTGATGTTCGCCGCCGGCGCGCGCCGCATTCCGATGGGCGTGCTGGGCATGCTGCAATACCTGTCGCCCACCATGCAGATGCTGCTGGGCGTGTGGATCTTCCACGAAGCGTTCTCCGCTGAGCGGCTGGCCGGCTTCATCGTGATCTGGAGCGCGCTGGGCATCTATATGGCCGAGGGGCTGTGGGCCTCGCGGCGGGCCACCGCGGCGGCCGGCGCCAAGGCCGCCGGCTAGCGCAACCGGCGGCAGAATGCCGCCGTCCGCGCGTCGGCCGGAAAGCAGGACTCGATGTGCAACTCGGCCAGCGTGACGTCGCGCGGGGTACCGAAGGTGGTGATGGTGGAGAAAAAGCCCAGCTGCTCGCCATGGCGGTCGAACGAAGTGGTCAGCACCGGCGCCGGCGCGCTGTCCGGTGTGCGGTGGCGCCAGTGGCGGGGCACACCGGGATAGGCCAGCATTTCATCCAGCAGCGCCTGCGCCTTGCCGTCCGCCGGCGCGGCCGCTGCCTCGTTTTGCAGATGGCGCAGCAGGTTGCCGGCCAGTTCCTCCCAGTTGGCGAAGGCGGGGCGCAGGTCGTCCGGATCGAAGATCTGCCGCAGCATATTGCCGTGCTTGCTGTCCCGTCCGCCCAGCATGAAGCGGTTGAGCTTTTTCGCCGCCTCGTTGGCCATGAGCACGTCCCAATGCTTGTTGAGCAGAAAGGCAGGATAAGGCTCCTGTTGCGCCAGCATGGCTTCCACGGCGTAGCGCATTTGCGCCAGCTTGGGCGCGTCCAGCCCGGTTTCGGGATAGACCGGGGCGAAGCCGCCGGCCACCAGCAGCGCATTCCGTTGCCGCAAAGGCACTTCCAGGGTATCGGACAGGCGCGCGATCATGTCGCGGCTGGGCTGGGCCTTGCCGGTTTCCACATAGCTCAGGTGGCGCGCAGAGATATCGGCCTGCAGTGCCAGGTCGAGCTGGCTCAGGCGCCGCACGATGCGCCACTCGCGCAACATGGCGCCGACTGCTGCTGGGGTTTTGTTTTCCATGCAAGCATTGTAATGAAGCGCGTGGCCAGCTTCCATAACCTCCGAAGTCATGTTTTCATGACGCCGCGCGGCATTGCGGCCCGCCGGCGCGCGCGCGAAGATGCAGCCCTGACCATACGAGGAGCTGACCATGCAACGCAGAGACTTCATCGGACTTACCCTGGCTGCCATGTCGATCGCGGCGCCGCGCCAGGCAGCGGCGACGGCCACCGCGTCAAGCACCGCCGCAGCGCTCAGCCTGCCGCAGGCGGCGCAGCCAGCCGGACCGCACGCTCCGCTATCGGCCGCCGGGTTTCATGCGGCACGCCGCTTCGCAGAGACGCGTTTCGGCCGCATCGCCTACGTGGAGCGCGGCAGCGGCGAGGCGGCGTTGTTCCTGCACGGCTTTCCCCTCAACGGCTTCCAGTGGCGCGGCGTGCTTGCCCCGCTGTCCACGGCCCGCCGTTGCATCGCCCCCGATTTCCTCGGCCTGGGCTACACCGAACCCGCCCCCGGCCAGGAGGTGGGGCCGGACGCGCAGCTGGCGATGCTGATCGCCCTGCTCGACCAGTTGGCGGTCGGCAAGGTGGACCTGGTGGCCAACGACAGCGGCGGCGCCGTCGCACAGCTGTTCATGACGCGCCACCCGGACCGGGTGCGCACCCTGCTGCTGACCAATTGCGACAGCGAAATCGATTGCCCTCCCGAAGCCCTGAAGCCGGTTATCCAGATGGCGCACGCGGGCACTTTCGCCGACGCCTGGCTGGCCGCCTGGGTGGCCGACAAGGAACTGGCCCGTTCCCCGCAGGGCCTGGGCGGCCAGTGCTACCAGGATCCGCGCCAGCCCAGCGACGAAGCCATCGACACCTATCTGCGTCCGCTGGTCGCGTCGCCGCAGCGCAAACAGCTGGTGCACGCTTACGCCATCGCACTGGAACGCAACGTGCTGGCCGGCGTCGAGGCGGGGCTGAAAGCGTCCGCCATCCCCACCCGCATCCTGTGGGGCAGCAGCGACACCATCTTCTCCCCGGCCGGCGCCAACTACCTGGACCGCACGCTGGGCAGGTCGCAAGGCGTGCTGCGCCTGGCGGGCAGCAAGCTGTTCTGGCCAGAGGAACGGCCGGAGGTGATCGTCGCCGAGGCACGCGCACTGTGGAGCGGCGCCCGGCCGCCATATAATACATAGCCCGACAGTCCCCATGCAGAAAGCCCATGACCAGCACTCCGCCGTTTGACCCGCCATACAAGACCAGCATCGTCCTCGCAGACGGCAGCGTGAAATGGATGGACGTCCGCGCCGACGGCTCCATGGTGGAGACCAGCGCGCCGGCGGCGATGCCGCCCGCCGGCATGGCCGGCGCCGATGCGCCGGCCCAGCGCGCCGGCCAGCCCGGCCAGTCCGCGCGCGCGGTCACGGTGCTGAACGTGCCGTTTGCCGAAAAGGACGAGGCCAAGCAGCTCGGCGCCCGCTGGGACCCCAAGCGCCGCAAATGGTACGTCCCGCCGGGCGTGGACGCGGCCCTGTTCGCCCGCTGGACCGCCTGATCGCAGCCGGAACGCCAGCCAAACGCGCTGAAACCAGCCGAAACTAGCTGGATGGCGGCGTTTGGCGTATCCTTGTTGACCTTCGTAACATATCGAGAATTTCCTAATGGCAAACTACGTCTATACCATGAACCGCGTGGGCAAAATCGTCCCGCCCAAGCGCCAGATCCTCAAAGATATTTCGCTGTCCTTCTTCCCGGGCGCAAAGATCGGCGTGCTGGGCCTGAACGGCTCCGGTAAATCGACCTTGCTGAAAATTATGGCCGGCATCGACACCGACATCCAGGGCGAAGCGCGCCCGATGCCGGGTCTGAACATTGGCTACCTGCCGCAGGAACCGCAGCTGGACCCGAACAAGACCGTGCGCCAGGAAGTGGAATCCGGCCTGGGCGAAGCGTTCGAAGCGCAAGCCAAGCTGGACGCCGTGTACGCCGCCTACGCCGAGGAAGACGCGGACTTCGACGCGCTGGCCGCCGAGCAGGCGCGCCTGGAAGCGATCATTTCATCGTCCGACGGCGGCAACCTGAACCTGCAGCTGGAAATGGCCGCCGACGCGCTGCGCCTGCCGCCTTGGGACCAGCAGATCAGCGTGCTGTCCGGCGGCGAAAAGCGCCGCGTGGCGCTGTGCAAGCTGCTGCTGTCCAAGCCGGACATGCTGCTGCTCGACGAGCCGACCAACCACCTGGACGCGGAATCGGTCGAATGGCTGGAGCAGTTCCTGGTGCGCTTCCCCGGCACCGTGGTCGGCATCACCCACGATCGCTACTTCCTGGACAATGCGGCCGAGTGGATCCTGGAACTGGACCGCGGCAGCGGCATTCCATGGAAAGGCAACTACAGCTCCTGGCTGGACCAGAAGCAGGCCCGCCTGAAGCAGGAAGAAGCCACCGAATCGGCCCGCCAGAAGGCGCTGCAGAAGGAACTGGAGTGGTCGCGCCAGAATCCGAAAGCGCGCCAGGCCAAGTCCAAGGCCCGCATGGCCCGCTTCAACGAGCTGAGCGAGCACGAATACCAGAAGCGCAACGAGACCCAGGAGATCTTCATCCCTGTGGCCGAGCGCCTGGGCAATGAAGTGATCGAGTTCAAGAACGTGTCGAAGTCCTTCGGCGACCGCATGCTGATCGACAACCTGAGCTTTACGATTCCTGCCGGCGCGATTGTCGGCATTATCGGTCCGAACGGCGCCGGTAAATCCACGCTCTTCAAGATGATCACCGGCAAAGAAGTGCCGGACAGCGGCGAAGTGATCATCGGCAAAACGGCCAAGGTTTCCATCGTCGACCAGCACCGCGACGCCCTGTCCGATGCCAAGACCGTGTTCGAAGACGTGACCGGCGGCGCCGACATGCTGAGCGTGGGCCGCTTTGAAATGCCGTCGCGCGCCTACCTGGGCCGCTTCAACTTCAAGGGCGGCGACCAGCAGAAGATTGTCGGCAACCTGTCCGGCGGTGAGCGCGGCCGTCTGCACCTGGCCAAGACCCTGCTGATGGGCGGCAACGTCCTGCTGCTGGATGAACCGTCGAACGACCTGGACGTGGAAACCCTGCGTGCGCTGGAAGACGCGCTGCTGGAATTCGCCGGCTCCGTGATGGTGATTTCGCACGATCGCTGGTTCCTGGACCGTATCGCGACCCATATCCTGGCCTTTGAAGGCAACTCGCAAGTGACCTTCTTCGACGGTAACTACCAGGAATACGAAGCCGACAAGAAGAAGCGCCTGGGTGAAGAAGGCGCCAAGCCGAAGCGTATCCGCTACAAGCCCCTGACGACTTAATCAGGTGTAACATCGAAAGGCACGGTTACTACCGTGCCTTTTTTTTATTCCCGGGAGAAAAAAATGAAGACAGCCCTCGCCGCCGCTGCGGCAGCAGTCCTGGCCGCCGGCGGCGCCGCCGCCGCGCCGCTCAACGCCGACGCCATCGGCCAGCTCGGCTGGCTCGCCGGCTGCTGGGCCGCGCCCGGCGCCGAAGCCGGCTCCGGCGAGCAGTGGATGGCGCCGGCCGGCGGCACCTTGCTCGGCATGAGCCGCACGGTGAAGAACGGCAAGACCACCGCCTGGGAATTCCTGCAGATCCGCGAAGTCGACGGCCAGCTGGCCTATGTGGCCAAACCGCACAGCCAGCCGGAGGCCTCATTCAAACTGGTCAGCGTGGAAGGCAGCAGCGCGGTATTCGAGAACCCCCAGCATGACTTCCCGCAGCGCATCATCTACAAGCGCGAAGGCGACAAGCTGCAGGCCCGTATCGAGGGCACCATGAACGGCAAGGCAAGGGGAAAAGATTTCCCCTTGCAGCGCGTCAGCTGCGAGGGGAAGTAAAAAGGGAGGAGAAAACAGTTGAAGCAGTTGAAACAGGTTTGAAGCAGTGTGAAGCTGGTTTAAAACTGGGAGGCGGGCACAAGGACATAAGCATCGCAAGGATGCCGCTGTCGCGCCCGGCCTCGATCGGCAACCGCGCTAAGCGTTCGGCTTAGAAGTTGTAGCGCGCGCCCAGGGTGACTGCGCCTTTCTTGCGGCCCTGGTCGATATCGTTCTTGCCGTAGTGCTCATACTCGAGCGACAGCGACACTTTCTGGTTGATCGCATACTCGGCGCCCACCGACGCGTACAGGTTGGTGCGGTTGCTGTCGCCCAGCGCGTACGGCGCGGCCAGGCCGGTGCCGTGCACCTCATTCTTGTTGTAGGCCACGCCCAGCTTGCCGAACGCGGACAACTGCTCGTTGATCGGGTAGCTGCCCTTGCCTGCTACGTAGAAGGAGTGCGACTTGCTGTCGATGGCGCCGTTGTTGTTGCCGACGGAGTACTTGTAGTTGGAGCTGCCGAAATCGGTGTAGCCGCCTTCAACCGCCCAGGTCTTGTCGATCTGGTAGCCGCCATAAATCTTGCCGGACCATTCATCGCTCTTGCGGTCGCCGGTGCTGGTGTCGTTGGACAGGTTGTACTTGTGCTGGCTTGCCACGACGCCGGCGCCAACGTAAGCCGTGCCTGGTTCGGCAGCCTGGGCTGCGGAAATACCGCCCAGGGCGGTAGCGGAGGTAATCAGTGCGAACAGAATCTTTTTCATGTTAGTGATCTTTCAGCAAAAAGTAAGGGACTTGCTTGGGATCGCAGTTCGTTTGGAAGCGCGATGTAAGGACGATAGCATTGGCAAAGCCACTCCGTCCCACCGGATTCCGTAATAATTGTTAGAAGTTGTAATCGCTATTGAAACGGCGAAGATCGCCACAAAATGGCAGAACTTAGCTTAAGAAGGACTTAAGGAAGGGTTTAAGCGAGGATATTGCGGAAGGTGAGGTTGACGCGCGGCCCGGCAGCGGACTTTTCCTTGTTGATGCCGTGCCGCCAATGATGCTGCAGCGCGCCAGCCATCACCAGCAGGCTGCCGTTGCCCAGCGCCAGCTTGACCGTCCGGGGCTGCCGCTTGTGCTTGAGGATGAAGGTGCGCGGCGCGCCGAAGCTGACCGAGGCGATGACGGGATTGCGGCCCAGTTCCTTTTCGTCGTCGCTGTGGAAGCCCATGCTGTCCCGGCCGTCTCGGTAATAGTTAAGCAGCACGCTGTTGAAGCGCTGGCCGCTGGCCTGCTCGACGGCCTGCTTGATCTCCAGCTGCAGCGGCGTGAACGGCTGCGGCTGCAGCGTCATGCCGGAATAGCTATAGCGCGCCTCGCCGTGCCAGGCGGTCAGGCGCGGCTGCAGCAGCTGCTTGCCCCACAGCGTGATCGACTCGGCGCGCCAGTCCGTCTCTGCCAGCAGCCGCGCCAGCACGGCGGCGCTGTCCCGAGACAGCGGCAGGCAGGGCATGAAGTACAGCTCGCCGTCGTCTATGGGGATGGCGTCCAGCACGCCGGAATGCTCGGAAAAAAGGTCCATAACCGCTATCATACCTGCATGAAAAAACGACTCTTCCTCGGCACGCTGGCCACGGCGGCCACCCTGCCCGCCCTGCAATCTGCCCACGCAGCCGTCCCGGCGCGCGGCCCCGCCCTGCTCACCGTCACCGGCGCCATCGCCAGGCCCAACCGCGGCCCCTTCGAGCCGGTGCGCGACCAGATGATGCACAAGCAAAAGCTGAGCTTCGACAAGGCGCACGCCTTCGACTTCGCCGCACTGTCGGCGCTGCCGGCCATCGCCATCCAGCCGACGCTGGAATACGACGGCAAGGTGCACGCGCTGCGCGGCCCGCTGCTGCTGGACGTGTTGAAGGCGGCCGGGGCCACGCTGGCGGACAGCAGCAAGATCGTGCTGCGCGCAGTAGATGGCTACGCGGCCGGCATCACGGTGGCGCAGGCGCGCGCGCACCGCTACATTGTCGCCACGCAAATGGACGGAGCCCCGATGGCGCTGGGCGGCCTGGGCCCGCTATGGGCGGTGTACGAGGCGGACAAGGTGCCGGAAATGGCAAGCAAGCCCGTGCAGGACCGCTTCGGTTCCTGCCCATGGGCCTTGTACCACATTGAAGTGCAGGCCTGACCGGCCTGCCGGGATCAGCGCAGGGAGTTAGGCGTAGGCTTCGGCCAGCGACATGACGCGCGGCGCGATGGCAATGCCGACATCGCTGAAGATCTTGGTGATCTGGGCCATGTTGGCTTCGTTCTCTTCAGGCTTCCAGCCTTTGAACAGGTCGGTGCCATCTTTCTGGAAATGCAGGTCCAGCACCTTGCCGCGGTCTTTATGGGTGTAGCCGGAGCTGTGGGTGTTCTGGAAACCGGCCGCTGCCAGCGCCGCCAGCACGTCGGCGGGCGGATTGTCCGGGTCCGTGGCCAGGTAGACGCCGTAAGTCTTGCCTGGCGGTTTGGCGGCGATATCTACTTCGTAGATGCCTGGCGCCTTGGTCACGGACGTACTTTTCAGAAATAACATGGTCTTGCCCCTATCGCTTTGGCCGCCGCGCCATTGGGGCCGGCATGCTCTTGTTTTCCAGTAATTAAGCTTATTGCTTCTGCCGAGGTTTTACAAGGAAATCGGAAGTGTAGAGGAGCAACTCTCTCTATTTGTTGTGCTTTCGGCGCGCCAAGTTCACAGTTGGCGCCACCAGGGCCTGGTAAAGCTCGCCCGTGGCCGCGTCCCAGTGCGATACGGCTTGCTGCTGGCGGGCCACGGTGGCCATGTCGCCCCGCGCGATGGGGCCGCTCAACGCGGGCGCGGCGCCGAGGCGGAACACATTGGCCACGGTCTCCGTCACCAACGGCTGGGCCAGCTCGCGCGCAATGGCTTCGGGAATGCCGGCGGCCTGGTAGGCGCGCAAGGCGGCGTCCAGCACGGTGGTCAGGTAGTTGCTCGCGAACACGGCGGCGGCGTGGTAGACCGTCTTGGCGGCGGCGTCGATGGCGACCGGGCGCGCGCCGATGGCCAGCAGCGCGGGCGCCAGCACCGCCAGCGCCGGCGGATCGCCCTCGATGCCGCAGAAGGTGTCGGCAAACGAAGCGGCCACGGCTTCGGGATCGGCAAAGCTGCGGATGGGATGGACGCTGGCTACAACAGCCCCCGCGTCGCGCGCCACCTGCAGGCGGTCGGAGGCCAGCGCGCCGCTGCAATGGAACACGATGGCGCCTTTCAGCGGCAGCGCCGCCGCCAGCGCGGCGCAAGCCGCAACGATCTGGTCGTCGCCCACCGACAGCATGTAGACGTCGGCCGGGCGCAGCGCAGCATAACCGTCAACCGCCGTGCCGGCGCCGATGAAGTCCGCCGCGCGCTGCGCCGTTGCGGGCGAGCGCGCCAGCACGTCCTGCAGCGCGAACGGCGCAGCAGCGCCGCCCGGCCCGCCGGCTTGCGCGAACAGGCGCCCCAGCGCGCGGCCCACGTGGCCGCCGCCGATCACGCTCAGGCTGCGCATCAGAATCCCGATCCCGGCTGCTTGAGAAACTCGGTCTCTTCCGCCGTCGATGCGCGGCCCAGGATGGCGTTGCGGTGAGGGAAACGGCCGAAGCGGCGAATAATTTCGTGATGCCGTTTGGCGTAGTCGTAGGTGCTCTCAAAGCCGGTGGCCGAGGCGCGCAGCATGTCGAACAGATCCAGCGAACGCAGCTGCATGGACAGGCTTTCCGCATGCTCGAACGGCAAGTAGGCGAACATGCGCTGCACCGGCGGCAAGGTCTGGTTGGCGCCGGAATTGTCCAGCGCCAGCGCCGCTTCGAGCGCCAGGCTATCTCCCGCAAAGGCCAGCGGCGTGTCGCGGTGGATGTTGCGCGTGAACTGGTCCAGCACCACGATGCGCGCCAGCGTGCCTTGCGTGCCCTCGTCGTCCCAGTGGCGCAGGCCGCCCTGCAGGGCCTGTTCGACCAGCTCGCCGAACCGGGCGCGGATCTGCGCGTCGAAGGCCGCGTCCTTGCGGAACCATTCCGGGCGCTGCGTGTTGTGGCCCTTGACGCCGATCGGCAGGAACCAGAAATCCAGTACGTCTTGTGCTGTCGCTGACACCATAAAGTCCCCTCAATTGCGCGCGTGGGAGACCTGGAAACCCTCCAGGCCGTCGAACTGCGCCATCTCCGCCGCCAGTTCCGACATCGAAGCGCCGGACCGCTTGCTCAGCGCAATGGCGACAAAGCGCCACTCCTGCATGCCCTTGTCGCTGGCGATCATCATCGATCCCCCGGCAATTTCATAGCCGCGCTTGAGCGCTATGTCGCGCAGCGCTGCTTCGTTGGGCACGTAACCCGCCTTGAAGCGCATGGTCATCGCCACCGCGTGCCGCGATGGCAGCCAGGCTTCCAGCTTGGACAGGTAAATCATCGACATGGAACACAGGAAGGCCAGTCCCATGGCGCCCATATAGAAGCCGACGCCTATCATCACGCCGATGGCCGACGAGGCCCAGATCGACGCCGCCGTGGTCAGGCCGCTGATGTTGAAGCCTTCGCGCATGATGACGCCCGCGCCGAGGAAGCCGATGCCGGTGACGATGCCCTGGATGACACGGGTGGGGTCGGTGCCGATCAGGCCGCCGACCTGCGCCATATGGCCGCCGTACCAGAACGAAGGATAGCCGGAGATCACGGTCAGCGCGCACGACGCCATGCACACCAGGCCGTACGTGCGCATGCCGGCCGCGCGCCCGTGGTAGGAGCGCTCATAGCCGACCAGCAGCCCCAGCAACAAAGCGCCGAAGATGTTCAGCAGCACGATGCCGTTGGTGGCGAGTTCGCTGGCGGACCAGTAGGCTTCCAGTAATGCGTTGGTAGGCATGGCCGTCCCCAGGTTATTTTTCGGGTGTTTTTTTGGTCAGCTGCTTTTCAAACGCCACGTCCAGCTTGCTCACGCGGCGCACCTGCTGCGGTCCTTGCGCGTTGACGAAGGCGACGAACTCGTCCAGTTCCATTGGCGGGCACAGCGGCGGCTGGCCAGGACCGGCGGTCAGGAAGAAATGGCCGCTGCCGGTGCGCGACATGGTGTACAGCTTGTTGCCGCTGCGCTCTTTCAACCGGTCGAGCGCGTTGCTGGCGCGAGTGGAACGGGCTGAACTCATACTGCCTCCGTGCGGGTGTGCAGCCAGGCCAGCGCGTCGCCGGACAGGTGCGGGGCCAGGCGCTGGCGCACCGTGGCGTGATAGTCGTTGAGCCAGGCGCGCTCGTCGTCGCGCAGCAGCGCGTGCTCCAGGCAGCGCGTGTCGATCGGGCACAGTGTCAGCGTTTCGAAGCGCAGGAAGGCGCCGAATTCGCCGCCGGACTCGCCCATCTCCACCGGCTGGTTCAGCACCAGGTTTTCGATGCGGATGCCCCAGCGGCCGGGCCGGTAGATGCCCGGTTCGATCGAGGTGATCATGCCCTCTTCCATGGCGGTGTGCGGCTCCGGCATGGCCGACGGCGAGATCGACTGCGGCCCCTCATGCACGTTCAGGAAAAAGCCCACGCCGTGGCCGGTGCCGTGGCCGAAATCGATGCCCGCCGCCCAGATCGGCGCGCGCGCGATGGCGTCCAGCATCGGCGACTTGGTGCCCTTCGGAAACTTGGTGGCGGACAGGGCGATCATGCCTTTCAGCACCAGCGTGAAGTCGCGCCTGTGCTCGGCGGTGATGCTGCCCACCGGCACCACGCGCGTGATGTCGGTGGTGCCGCCCGTGTACTGGCCGCCGGAATCGATCAGCAGCAGGCCATCGCCCGCGATCACCGCGTGGTTGGCCTCGGTGGCGCGGTAGTGCATGATGGCGCCGTTCGACTGGAAGCCGGCGATGGTGCCGAAGCTAGGGCTCACAAAGCGCGGACGGCGCGCGCGGGCGGCCGTGATGCGGGTGTTGATGTCCAGCTCGGTCAACGGTGCCCGCTGCGGGTCGGCCAGGGTCTGTTCCAGCCAGCAGAAGAATTCGCACAGCGCGGCGCCGTCCTGCTCCATCGTAGCGCGCACGTGCGCGGCCTCGGCAGCGGATTTCCTGGACTTGGCCAAGGTGGTCGGGTTGACCGTTTCCACCACTTTCACGCCGGCCGGCAGCGCCTGGCGCGTGCCGTAGGTGACGCGGCGCGGGTCCAGCAGCACCGGCTGGTCCAGCGGCAGCGCCGCCAGGGCGGCGGTGAAGCCGGCATACGGCGCGAGGTCGACGCCCTGCTCCGCCAAAGCGGCGCGCAGCGCGGCCGGCACCTTGCCTTCGGCCACGAATAATGTCGCGCGTACCGGATCGATGAGGGCGTGTGCCAGGAAAACCGGGTTGTAATTGACGTCCGCGCCGCGCAGGTTGAACAGCCAGGCGATATCGTCCAGCGTGGAAATCACGTGGCGGCCGGCGCCGTGGCTGGCCATCGCCGCGCGCAGGTCGGCCAGTTTTTCGGTGCGGCTGGTGGTGGCGTAAGGCGGCAGCAGTTCGTAGACTTCCGCCGCTGGCAGGCTGGGGCGTTCCTGCCAGATGTCGTTCAGCAGATCGCGCTCCGTGCGCAGGGTGACGCTCTTGGCCGCCAGCGCCTGCTGCAGCAGGCGCGCCACGGCCAGGCCCAGCACCGCGCCGTCGACCGCCACGGTCTGGCCGGGCTGCATATGCTCGGCCAGCCAGTCCACATACTGCACGCTGGC
The DNA here is from genome assembly GCF_059704565.1 of Massilia sp. NBRC 108631. Lineage (NCBI taxonomy): Bacteria > Pseudomonadati > Pseudomonadota > Betaproteobacteria > Burkholderiales > Oxalobacteraceae > Massilia > Massilia sp. NBRC 108631. The sequence goes on along the minus strand of NZ_BAAKJE010000075.1, from coordinate 36,589 downwards.
GCCGGATGAAATCTTCATCAGCTGTATCGTGCTGCCGGCCAGCTCGGACTCGGCCTGGGTCCAGTAGCGCCCGTCGGTCCACACGCCCGCAAAATCGGCCGTGATGATGAAGGTGCCGACCGAGCCGGTGAAGCCCGACAGCCATTCGCGGCCCTGCCAGTGCTGCGGCAAATATTCGGACAGGTGCGGATCGGCGGACGGCACCATGCAGGCGTCGATCTGGTGGTCCCGCATGGCCGCCCGCAATGCGGCGAGGCGGCCGGCGATGGAAGAAAGTTCTAAGTTAGGCATGAGCAAAGTGATGCAGTCGACTTGGCTCTATCATACCTTGCAGCAAACTTTGATGTAGACCTCAATGCAGGGTGCGCCGCTCGCCAGGATAGGTCATGCCAGGTTCCAGTTCGGGGGCGCGGCGGCGGTCTTCGCCGGGCCAGCCGCTCGAAGCGCTGCGTTCGCCGGCATCGGGCGCCGGTAGCAGGCGCTGCTGCTGCTCGTCTTTCTTGTGGGAGAACAGGTAGTAGCCGGCCAGCGCCGCCAGGCCGGCCACGCCGACCACGCGCATCAACCCCCACCGTGCCACGGCCGACGCCGCGCCGCGCAACACCAACATTTCGCCGATCCGGCGTGCCAGGGTATCCATGCTGTGCCCTCCTGCAACAGGTGAGTGATACCCCACAGCTTATACCAACTGCTCACCGCGCAGTGTTATGCCACTAACACTGCCAGCGGCCCGGACAGCGCACGCCTTGCGCTTTCCCAGTACGCGCTTTGCGCCCGGTGCTGTAGTCAAGGCCCAGCTTGTCCAGCCATGCGCGCGCCGCTACTGGTTGCGCTCGACGCGGCTCAGGCTCCGACGCAGATGAACAAACCGGGCTTCCCCTTCCACCCGCTGAGCAACACCCCCCAACAATGTTGTCAGATGATAAAATTGCTGCATGCAAAGAAAATACGCCCCCTGGATTGCCGGCCTGTTCCTGATTGCCGCGATTTCCGATCTGCTTGCCGGAATTTCCGAAGGGAAGAAGTACGAATTGCTCGCCAGTCTGGGATACTTTGCGTTCGCGCTGGCCTACCTGCTCGAATGGCTGCGGCTGCGAGTTGACGGGCAAACGCCGCTTATGATGCAAAGCAAGCGCGCCGCCGTCCTGTCCCTGGCCGGCGCCGCATTGCTGGGGATCGCCTTCGGCCTCAGGCGCAACTGGTTCTAAGGCTCGGACGTCTCGAAGCGGCGCAAGCCTTCCAGGTCGAGGATGCGGATGCCGCCGTAGTCCAGGCGCAGCAGGCCTTGCTTCTCCAGCACCTGCAAGGCCTGGTTGGCGCGCTGGCGCGAGGCGCCCGACAGCAGGCCGATTTCTTCCTGCGAAATCTGCACCAGCTTCTCGATCCCCGGATACAGCAGCGAGTTGAACAGCCCGGCGAGGCAGCGCGCCACGCGTGTGTCGATGTCGAGCAGGCGGTCGTTTTCCACCATGCCGATGAACTGCCCCAGCCGCTCATTGAGCTGCATCAATAAAAAGCGGGTAAACGGTAGACTCGTTTCCAGCAGCCAGTTAAAAGTGTCGGCCGGCATGCGCGCGATGCGGCTGTCGCGCAGCGCCATGGCGTCGTACTTGCGCGGTTCATTCTTCAGCAGGGAACCTTCGCCGAACCAGCCGCCGGGCGGCACGCCGGTGAAGGTGACGCTCTTGCCGGACGGGGAGAAATTGTTCATCTTCACCATGCCGGCAATGATGCCCACCCAGTTGTCGACCTCTTCGCCTTTACGGCACACAAAGCCGCCTTTCGGCACGAACGTCTCGTAAGTGTCGGCTTCTACCCGGGCCATTTGCTCGGGCGTGAGCGCCTGCGCCCAGATGGCGGAGCGCAGCGCTTCTTTAAGAGTCGGTTGGTTGTTTGTCATTGTTGCATAGCAACGTCAAAATATGAGTGAATTGTCACCGAAAAGACAACGCGCCGGCAAATCGCGAGCTACTATCATCACACAAAAAAGCACTGAACCAGACATTAGTATACCCCTCGCTCTCACGGGCCACGAAGGAGACAACGGTGCAGAAAGATCTGGAGACATTCCCCCGCCGCTTATTGCAGCACGGGAAAGTGAGAGCGCACAAGCCTGCGTTCCGCGAAAAGTATTTGGGCATCTGGCAGACCTGGACCTGGGGCCAGGTGAACGAGGAAGTGCGCGCCCTGGCTTGCGGCCTGGCCGCGCTCGGCTTCGAGCGCGGCATGAACCTGGCCATCATCGGCGACAACCGTCCGCGCCTGTACTGGTCCATGCTGGCCGCGCAATGCCTGGGCGGCGTGCCGGTGCCGCTGTACCAGGACGCGCCCGCCGCCGACATGGCCTACGTGCTGGAGAACGCGGAAATCCGCTACGCCATCGTGGAAGACCAGGAACAGGTCGACAAGCTGCACGAGCTGGCCGAACTCTATCCGCACATCGAGCACATCGCCTACGACGATGAGCGCGGCATGCGCCACTACACGCACAAGGAGCTGATCTCCTTTGCCAGGCTGCAGGAACTGGGCCGCGCCTACGACAAGGCCAACCCCGGCTTCTTCGACGCCGCCGTGCAGGCCGGCCAGGCCGGCGACACCGCCATCATCCTGTACACCTCGGGCACCACCGGCCGCCCGAAAGGCGTGTGCCAGACCCACGCCGCCTTTATCGAGGCCGGCGAGGGCGGCGTGACCTTCGAGAAGCTGACCGACGACGAGAACGTGCTGTCCTACCTGCCGATGGCCTGGGTGGGCGACTGCCTGTTCTCGATGGCGCAAGCCATGGTGGCCGGCTTCACCGTGAACTGCCCGGAGTCCGGCGACACCGTCATGACGGACATGCGCGAAATCGGTCCCACCTTCTACTTCGCCCCGCCGCGCGTGTTCGAGAACATGCTGACCACGGTGATGATACGGATGGAAGACGCCGGCGCCATCAAGCAGCGCATGTTCCACTACTTCATGGACGTGGCGCGCCGCAGCGGCGCCGACATCCTGGACGGCAAGCCGGTTCCCATGGGCGACCGCATCAAGTACGCGCTGGGCCGCTTCTTCGTCTACGGCCCGCTGAAAAACGTGCTGGGCATGTCGCGCGTGCGCGTCGCCTACACGGCGGGCGCCGCCATCGGCCCGGACCTGTTCCGCTTCTACCGCTCCATCGGCGTGAACCTGAAGCAGTTCTACGGCTCCACCGAAACCTGCGCCTACATCTGCCTGCAGCCGGACCGCAACATCAAGTTCGACAGCGTGGGCCTGCCTGCGCCGGGCGTGGAAGTGAAGCTGGCGTCCAATGGCGAAGTGCTGGTGAAGTCCGCCTCCACCATGCACTGCTACTACAAGCGACCCGACGCCACCGCCGAGGCAGTGGACGAGCAAGGCTACTTCCACACCGGCGACGCGGGCGTGTTCGACAGCGAAGGCCATCTGAAGATCATCGACCGCGCGGCCGACGTGGGCAAGATGAAGTGCGGCACCATCTTCGCGCCGAACTACATCGAAAACAAGCTCAAGTTCTTCCCCTTCATCAAGGAGGCGGTGGCCTTCGGTCATGAGCGCGACCAGGTGTGCGCCTTCATCAACATCGACATCGAAGCGGTGGGCAACTGGGCCGAGCGGCGCGGCATCGCCTACTCGGGCTACACCGACCTGGCCGGCCTGCCGCAAACCTATGAGCTGGTGCAGGAATGCATCGAGAAGGTCAACGCCGACCTGGCTTCGGAAGCGCTGATGGGCAACACGCAGATCTCGCGCTTCCTGGTGCTGCACAAGGAGCTGGACCCGGACGACGATGAACTGACCCGCACCCGCAAGGTGCGCCGCAAGTTCGTGGCCGAAAAGTACGCGGTGCTGATCGATGCGCTCTACAGCGGCAAGCCATCGCAGTACATCGAGACGCAGGTGAAATTCGAGGATGGCCGCGTGGGCACGGCCGCCGCAGACCTGCGCATCCAGGACAGCAAAACCTATCCCATCGTCGGGAAAGCCGCGTGAGCGCGATCGAGGAGACTTCCATGCAAATGAACGAACCCGACGCGCTGCTGCGCGCCACGCGGCGCGTTGGCCCCGTGATCCTGGACCTGAAGAACATCTCGCTGTCCTTCGGCGGCGTGAAGGCGCTGACCGACATTTCCTTCGACGTGCGCCAGCATGAGATCCGCGCCATCATCGGCCCCAACGGCGCCGGCAAAAGCTCGATGCTGAACGTGATCAACGGCGTGTACCGCCCGCAGCAGGGCGCCATCATCCACAAGGGCCAGCAGCGCAAGGGCATGGACTGCTACGCGGCGGCCAAGTCCGGCATCGCGCGCACGTTCCAGAACATCGCGCTGTTCAAGGGCATGACGGTGCTGGACAACATCATGACCGGCCGCAACCTGAAGATGAAATCCAACTTCCTGATGCAGGCCCTGTACTGGGGACCGGCGCGGCGCGAGGAAATCGAACATCGCGTGAAGGCCGAGGAGATCATCGATTTCCTGGAAATCCAGGCCATCCGGAAGACGCCGGTGGGCCGCCTGCCCTACGGCCTGCAAAAGCGCGTGGAGCTGGGCCGGGCGCTGGCCGCCGAGCCGGAAATCCTGCTGCTGGACGAGCCGATGGCCGGCATGAATGTGGAGGAGAAGCAGGACATGTGCCGCTTCATCCTCGATGTGAACGACCAGTTCGGCACCACCATCGTGCTGATCGAGCACGACATGGGCGTGGTGATGGATATCTCGGACCGCGTGGTGGTGCTGGACTACGGCAAGAAGATCGGCGACGGCACGCCGGACGAAGTGCGCAGCAACCAGGACGTGATCAACGCTTATCTCGGCACGCATTAAGGGGCGCCACATGAATATCAGTTTTTTCTTTGAAGTGCTGATCGGCGGCCTGCTGTCCGGCGTGATGTATGCGCTGGTGGCAATCGGCTTCGTGCTGATCTACAAGGCGTCCGGCGTGTTCAACTTCGCCCAGGGCGCGATGGTGTTCTTCGCCGCCCTGACCTGCGTCGGCCTGATGGACAAGTTCGGCTTTTCGCTGTGGCTGGCGATACCGGCCACGGTGGTGGCCATGATCATCCTCGGCCTGGCGATCGAACGCGTCGTGCTGCGGCCGCTGGTAAACCAGCCTGAAATCACGCTGTTCATGGCCACCATCGGCCTGGCCTTCTTCATCGAAGGCCTGGCGCAGCTGATGTGGGGCTCGCAAGTGCACCGCCTGGAGCTGCCCATCGAGGACGTGCCGCTGCAGATCCTGATGGACAAGTTCAACATCATCGTCTCCCAATTCGACGTGATGGCGGCGGCGGTGTGCGGCGTCATGGTACTGATCCTCTCCCTGGTGTTCTCCAAGACCAAGGTAGGCCGCGCGCTGCGCGCCGTGGCCGACGACCACCAGGCCGCGCTGGCGGTGGGCATTCCGCTGCAGCGCATCTGGGGCATCCTGTGGGCGGTGGCCGGCATGGTGGCCCTGGTGGCCGGCCTGCTTTGGGGTGCGCGCAACGGCGTGCAGTTCGCGCTCACCTTCATCGCGCTGAAAGCCTTGCCGGTGCTGATCCTGGGCGGCTTCACCTCGGTGCCCGGTGCGATTGTCGGCGGCCTGATCATCGGCGCTTCCGAGAAGCTGGCGGAAGTCTACATCGGCCCCATGGTGGGCGGAGGCATCGAGGGCTGGTTCCCTTACGTGCTGGCACTGCTGTTCCTGCTGGTACGGCCCGAAGGCCTGTTCGGCGAAAAAATCATCCGCAGGATTTGAGAGGACTCCACCATGTTCTACCGTGAAGCAGGACAATTCAAAACCCGCTACGAAACCGATGGCCAGATCTTTCCGATCCGCCAGGACCGCATCGCCGTCACCGTCACCATGGTGGTGGCCGTGCTGGTGCTGCCGCTGCTGGCGTCGCCCTACATGCTGTCGGCCATCCTGATCCCCTTCCTGATCTTTGCGCTGGCCGCACTGGGACTGAACATCCTCACCGGCTATGCCGGCCAGCTGTCGCTCGGCACCGCCGCCTTCATGGCGGTGGGCGCCTTCGCCTCCTACAACTTCATCCTGCGCATTCCCGGCATTCCGGTGCTGCTGGCCTTCGTGCTGGGCGGCCTGTGCGCGGCCATGGTGGGCATCGCCTTCGGCCTGCCGTCGCTGCGCATCCGCGGCTTCTACCTGGCCGCGTCCACGCTGGCCACGCAGTTCTTCGTGGTGTGGTGCTTGACCAAGATAGGCTGGCTGACCAATTACAGCTCGTCCGGCGTGATCACCGCGCAGAAAATGGAAATCCTTGGCTACGCCTTCGACACTCCGGCCCGCAAGTACCTGCTGGTGCTGCTGGTGGTGTCGGTGATGGCGCTGCTGGCCAAGAACATGGTGCGCTCCAACGTGGGCCGCTCCTGGATGGCGATCCGCGACATGGACGTGGCGGCCGAAGTGATCGGCTTTCGCCCGCTGCGCACCAAGCTGATGGCCTTCGCGGTGAGCTCCTTCTACTGCGGCGTGGCAGGAGCGCTGTACGCCTTCGCCTACCTCGGCACAGTGGAACCGGAAGCATACAACCTGGACCTGTCGTTCCGCATCCTGTTCATGATCATCATCGGCGGCGTGGGCTCCATCCTGGGCTCCTTCCTGGGCGCGGCATTCATCGTGCTGCTGCCGGTGTTCCTCAACATTCTGGCGCACGGCCTGGGGCTGCCGACCAGCGTGGCATCGAATCTCGAGTTGATGGTGTTTGGCGCCCTCATCATCTTTTTCCTGATCGTGGAACCCCACGGTCTGGCGCGTTTGTGGCAAATCGGCAAAGAGAAATTGCGCCTGTGGCCTTTCCCGCACTGAGCGCGACCTACAACAACGAAGGAGACAAAAATGAAATCGATCAAATCCCTGGTGATAGGCGCAACGCTGCTGGCATCCGTGGGCGGCGCCTTCGCCCAGTCCGAACAGTTCATCGCGCTGCCGTCCTACCGCGTCGGCCCTTACGCAGCCGGCGGCTCCGGCTTCTACGGCGGCATCATCGACTACTTTAACCTGGTGAACGCCAATGGCGGCATCAACGGCACCAAGATCTCGTGGGAGGAATGCGAGACCGAATACAACCCGTCGCGCGGCATCGAATGCTACGAGCGCATGAAGACCAAGAACGGCGGCGCCACCCTGGTCGAGCCGCTGTCGACCGGCATCGCCTACGGCATCCTGGACCGCGTGGCCAAGGACAAAGTGCCGATGACCACCCTGGGCTACGGCCGCTCGGACGCCGCCAACGGCAAGGTCTTCCCGTATGTGTTCCCGCTGATTACCAGCTACTGGAACCAGGCCGCCGCCATGATCAAATACCTGGGCGACAAAAACGGCGGCATGGCCAAGCTGAAGGGCAAAAAGATCGTGCACCTGTACCACGACTCGGCATTCGGCAAGGAACCCTTGCCTGTGCTGGAGGAGCTGGCCAAGCAGCACGGCTTTGAGCTGATCAAGATCGCCGTGGCGCCGCCGGGCAGCGAGCAACAGTCGCAGTGGCTGCAGATCCGCCAGGCCAACCCGGACCACGTGATCCTGTGGGGCTGGGGCGTGATGAACTCGGTCGCCATCAAGACCGCGCAGCGCAACGGCTTCCCGCGCGAGAAGATGCTGGGCGTGTGGTGGGCCGGCTCGGAGGAGGACACCATCGCCTCGGGCGACGCCGCCAAAGGCTACACCTCGATGACCTTCAACACCCCCGGCAACTACCCCTTGCTCGATGATTTGCGCAAGAAGGTTTATGCGGCCGGCAAAGGCAACCTGGCGGACCAGGGCCGCATCGGTTCGGTGTACCACATGCGCGGCGTAACGGCCGGCGTGCTGTACGGCGAGGCGATCCGCACCGCGCAGGAAAAATTCGGCAAGGGCAAGGTCATGACCGGCGACCAGATCCGCTGGGGCCTGGAGAACCTGAACATCGACGAAGCGCGCCAGAAAGCGCTGGGCGCACTGGGCATGTTCCCGCCGGTGAAAACAACCTGCGACGACCACGAAGGTTCGGGTGCGGTGAAAGTGCAGCAATGGGATGGCAAGAAGTGGGTCGCCATCACGCCGAACTGGGTGGTGGGCGACAAGGCACTGACCCGCAAGCTGGTGGAGGAATCGTCCGCCAAGTACGCGGCCGAGAAAGGCATTACGCCGGCCTGCGCCAAGTAAGCCGGCCTGCCGCGCTGGCGGGTGACGCACTGGCGTGCCCACCCGCCCTACCAAACCTGATCGAGAACGCATATGAACACTGCCGCCATCGCCGCTCCGCCTCCCTACCTCTCGGTGAACAACATCGAGGTCATCTACGACCACGTGATCCTGGTGCTCAAAGGCGTCTCGCTGCAAGTCCCGCAAGGGAAAATCGTGGCGCTGCTGGGCGCCAACGGGGCTGGCAAATCCACCACGCTCAAGACCGTGTCCACGCTGCTGCGCGGAGAACGGGGCGACGTCACCAAGGGCGAAGTCCAGTTCAAGGGCGAGCGCGTGGACCAGCTGACGCCGAACGAACTGGTGAAGCGCGGCCTGTCGCAAGTGATGGAAGGGCGCCACTGTTTCGGCCACCTCACCATCGAGGAAAACCTGCTGACCGGCGCCTATACGCGCAGCCTGAGCCGCGCAGAACTGAAGGAATCGCTGGACAAGGTGTACCACTATTTCCCGCGCCTGAGGGAGCGCCGCGCCAGCCAGGCCGGCTACACTTCGGGCGGCGAGCAGCAGATGTGCGCCATCGGGCGTGCCTTGATGGCCAAGCCTTCCATGATTTTGCTCGACGAGCCGTCGATGGGCATCGCGCCGCAGATCGTCGACGAGATCTTCGGCATCGTGAAGGACTTGAACCAGAAGGAAAATGTGTCCTTCCTGCTGGCCGAGCAGAACACCAACGTGGCCCTGCGCTACGCGGACTTCGGCTACATCCTGGAGAACGGCCGCGTGGTGATGGAAGGCGAAGCGTCCGAACTGGCCAACAACGAGGACGTCAAAGAGTTCTACCTCGGCATGTCCGGCGCCGGCCGCAAGAGCTTCCGCGACATGAAGTTTTACCGCCGCCGCAAGCGCTGGCTGGCATGAGGCGAGCATGAATATCGAGAAGGCGAAAGCCGTGTGCCGCGCCCTGCCCGGCGCCACTGAAGACATCAAATGGGGCGCCGACCTGGTGTTCTCGGTGGGCGAGAAAATGTTCGCCGTCACCGGCAGCGAAGCGGCCGACGGCATCAGTTTCAAAGTGGACGATGACCGCTTCCTCGAGCTGACCGACCGTCCGGGCATCGTCCCCGCGCCCTACCTGGCGCGCGCCAAGTGGGTAAAGATTGAAGACCTGAAAGCGGTGAGCGATGCCGAAGCGGCCGCGCTGCTGAAACGTTCTTACGAAATCATTTTCGGCAAACTGACCAAGAAACTGCAGCGCGAAATCGGAGACACGCCGTCATGAACGAAATCCTGAGCGACACCCTGGACAGCCTGGAAACGCGCGCGCCCGAGCAGCGCGAACGCGAACTGCTGGCACGCCTTCCCGGCCTGATAGCGCGCGCGCAAAGTGCGCCGGGCTGGGGCCGCATCCTGGCCGGCGTGGACCCCAACACCATCAACAGCCGCGCAGCGCTGGCCGCGCTGCCGGTTACGCGCAAGTCCGAACTGAAGGGGTTGCAGCAGGAGATCAAGCCGTTCGGCGGCCTGAACGCCACGCCGCTGGGCCAGCTGGGACGCGTGTTCATGTCGCCCGGCCCCATCTTCGATCCCGAGGGACGCGGCGCCGACTGGTGGCGCTTCTCGCGGCCGATGTACGCTGCCGGCGTGCGCGCCGGCGGCCTGCTGCAAAACTGCTTCGCCTACCACTTCACGCCAGCCGCCTTCATGGTGGAAGGCGGCGCGGCCCGCATCGGCTGCGCGGTGATCCCGGCCGGCAGCGGCCAGACCGAGATGCAGGTGCAGGCCATGGAATCGCTCAAGCCGGACACGTATATCGGCACGCCGTCCTTCCTCAAGATCATCATCGAGAAGGCGCGCGAAATGGGCGCCGACATCAGCAGCGTGAAGCAGGCCATGATGGGCGCCGAAGCGCTGCCCGAATCATTGCGCCGCTGGTTCGCCGAGAACGGCGTGCCGCACGTGCTGCAAACCTACGCCTCGGCCGACATCGGCAGCATCGCCTACGAAACCCGCAGCGGCGGCACGGTCCATCCCGGCATGGTGCTGGACGAGGACGTGCTGCTGGAAATCGTGCGCCCCGGCAGCGGCGAACCGGTGCCGCCGGGCGAAGTGGGCGAAGTGCTGGTAACCCTGTTCAACCCCGACTATCCGCTGGTCCGCTTCGCCACCGGCGACCTGTCGGCGATCCTGACCGACGCCCCGCCCTCGCCGTGCGGGCGCACCAACTTGCGCATCCGGGGCTGGATGGGCCGCGCCGACCAGACCACCAAGGTGCGCGCCATGTTCGTCCACCCTTCGCAAGTGCATGAAATCGCGCGCCGGCACCCGGAAATCCTGAAGGCGCGGCTGGTGGTGTCGGGCAAGATGGCCAACGACGTGATGACCTTGCATTGCGAAGTCGACAATCCCGGCGTTGTACAGGCCAATTCCATCATAGAAACTATTCGCGACCTGACCAAGCTGCGGGGCGAGGTGGCGTTTGCGGTTAAAGGCAGTTTGCCGAACGATGGCAAGGTGATCGACGACGTACGCGATTATTCCTGACATCTGTAGCAGGAATCCAACGCCGGAGCGGGCGCGCGGGATATGGCGGATAATAAAGACCATTCCTACCGATGTCAGAATAAGACCAGATCATGCAAGACTTTCATCACAACCGCGCCCGTGACCTGCTGAAGAACGCAGAAGAAATTTTCGACCAAGAAGCCGTGCAGACAGCCGTCAGCCGCATGGCCGGCGAGCTGAACGAACGCTTCGACCGGCCGGAAGACCAAGCCTTCCCGCTGGTGCTGGGCGTGATGGGCGGCGCGGTGGTATTCACCGGCAACCTGCTGCCGCAACTGACCTTCCCGCTTGAATTCGACTATATCCATGTGAGCCGCTATGGCGACGAGGACAAGGGTGGCGCCGTGGTGTGGAAAGTGATCCCGCGCTCCAACGTGGTGGGCCGCACCGTGATCGTGCTGGACGACATCCTGGACGAAGGCGAAACCCTGGCCCACGTGAAACAGCGCCTGCTGGACATGGGCGCGGCCGAAGTGATCCTGGCCGTGTTCTGCGACAAGGCCATCGGCAAGGTCAAGCCGGTGACGGCCGACATCGTCGGCATCACCATCCCGAACCGCTTCGTGGTCGGCTACGGCATGGACGCCTATGGCTACTGGCGCAACCTGCCGGGGCTGTGGGCCATCAACACCGACGACCTGAACGTCTAGACACGCTTCTGGACGTTCGTGCCGGGGCGAACTAAGATACCCAATATGGGTATCTTCGCCGACGTACTATTCACCAAGACGCAGCAACGGGTGCTGGCCGTGCTCTATGGCCAGCCCAACCGGTCTTTTTACGCCAACGAAATCATCGCGCTGGCCGCCTGCGGTTCCGGCGCGGTGCAGCGCGAGCTGGCCAGCCTGGAAGAATCCGGCCTGGTGCACAGCTGGCGCGCCGGCAACCAGAAGCACTACCAGGTCGACCGCGACGCCACCATCTTCGAGGAACTGCACAGCATCGTCGTGAAAACCTTCGGCGCGGGGGATTTGATCCGCGCCGCGCTGCAAGCCCAGCTGCCACAGCTGGACGCCGTTTTCATCCACGGCGACGCGGTGGCGGGCACGGTGCACGCCAGCAGCGGCATCGATCTGATGGTGATTGCGCCCCAGATCCGGCAGCTTGCACTGCGCCAGGCGCTGGGAGCGCTGACGGGCGAGCTGGGCCGCGAAGTGCGGCCGGCCTTCCACACGGCCGGGCAATTCGGCCAGCTATGGCGCAGCGGCGACGCGGCGCTGCGCGCCGTGCTGGAACAGCCCAAGATTTTCATCCAGGGCACGGAGGCCGAACTGATCAGGCTGGCCCAGCATCCCTGACGGCGTCCGTTCAGTGCGCGGCGATCTCGGGCGCGTCGTACCAGATGCCGAGCTTGTCGCCCTGCCATATCAGCAGATGAAACAGGTAGGCGTTCGCCAGCATCAGCAAGCCGCCGGCCAGCGCAGCCTCGTTGATGAGGCCGAGCAGGCAAAACACGAAACCGCTGACATGGGAAATGATTTCGATCCTGCGGGCGGCCTTCCGGGCTGGCTGGACAGCGAGCAAGTTCAGGGAGAAACAGCATTTGAGCCACAACGGCAGGCTCTCCCAGTTATGCGTATGTTTGTCGATCACGAATTTCTCCTGGTTCAAAGTTGATATCTCCACTTCGAGCGCCGCAGCCAGGCATTTCAGAGACTCGACACTGGCCTTGTGGCCGCTTTCGATCCGCTGGATGGTCCGGACGTTCAGGCCGGACATCTGAGCCAACTGCTCTTGGGATAGATTGCGGCTGAGGCGTAGTTGCTTGAGTATCATTCATGCGCTCCGGTGCTTGTGAACCTTGAGTATCCAGCGTGACCTGCCCTGTCGGTGACGAAATCTACCTGACTTTTACCCGACAGCGGGAGTTTTAGGCCAGAAACGACAACGCCAACCTGCAGGGGTTGGCGTTGCATGAGAAACTCTTGGCGGCCTGGGCGACAGCAACTGCGGATCAATCCCACGGGTTAATGACAACGATTTTGGCTGCCTCATAGGGCGCCACATCGCGCGAAGCCACCATGAACCGCCGGGAGGCAGCGATCGCGGCTATGTAACCATCTGCCGTCGGAAATGCGCGTCCGGCACCTCTGGCCGCTACCGCAAGCTCAGCATAAAACTTGGCAGCATCGGTATCGAATGGAAGTACCCGATCCCTAAACAACGCCATCAGACGGTCAAGGGCCTGGACCAATATGTCTTTACGCTTGCCTGACGGCAGTAGCCGTATTCCAAACAACAATTCAGCCAATGTCACGCTCGTCAGATACAGCGTTTCTGCGGCTTGATTGTTCAGCCAGGCACGCACGTGCGGATTGGGAGCCGGCTTCATCGCTTCAGAAACAACGTTGGTATCAAGGACGATCATTCAAACCTCGGTGGCTCAGCCGGGGATTTGTCCCTGATCTCGTTGAAAACTTCAAAATCCTCGTCGGCAAGGCCAAGCTCGCGCCCTAATGCGGCGAGAGCGTCGCCCATATGGACGCGCGTCTGCGGCTGCACTGCACTGGCCAGTATTTCGCGCACTTCAGCCTCCGTGCTACGCCCATGTTGTGCAGCCCGCATCCGCAAGGCGCGGTGCACCTCGTCGGGCAAGTTGCGTATTGTTAGCATAGCCATGACATCACCCCGGAAGCGCCTTCAATGCATTCATCGTATGCAATTGCATGCAGTACCGCAAGGAGCACTCAAGCCGAGTGATAAGACCGAACGCGACTTACTGCTGAATGCGAAGGCTTGCTGAAAGCAGCGCAGCCAAGCGGCACAATCGTGGCGCGCACTTTCTTTGACCGCTACGCCAGCAGCAATCGTTACAGGCTGAGGCGGGCCCGGGCTGCCGCGTATTCGGCCTTCAGGCGCTCCATCATCTCGGCCACGCTCGGCACGTCGTCCATCAGGCCCACGCCCTGGCCGGCGCCCCAGATGTCGCGCCAGGCCTTGGCGCTGCCGGAGCCGAAACTCATCTTGCTCTTGTCCGATTCCGGCAACGCGTCCGGGTCCAGGCCGGCATTGACGATGGATTTCTTCAGGTAGTTGCCGTGCACGCCGGTGAACAGGTTGGTGTAGACGATGTCCGCCGCCGCCGACTCGACGATGGCGTCGCGGTATGCGTCGGTCACGTTCGATTCCTGCGTGGCCAGCCAGCGCGAGCCGATGTAGGCGAAATCGGCGCCCATGGCTTGCGCGGCCAGGATGGCGTCGCCGGTGGCGATCGAGCCGGACAGGGCGATCGGGCCTTTGAAGAACTTGCGCACCTCGCCCACCAGCGCGAACGGGGACAGGGTGCCTGCGTGGCCGCCGGCGCCGCTGGCCACCAGGATCAGGCCGTCCACGCCCGCTTCCAGCGCCTTTTGCGCGTGGCGGATCGACACCACATCGTGCAGCACGATGCCGCCGTAGCTGTGGATGGCGTCCATCATCTCCTTCGGCGGCGCGCGCAGCGAGGAGATGATGATGGGTACCTGGTGCTGCACGCATACTTCCACGTCATGCGCCAGGCGGTCGTTCGACTGGTGCACGATCTGGTTGACGGCAATCGGGCCGACGCGCTTGCCCGGATTGGCGGCCTGGAACTCGGCCAGCTCGGCTTGCAGCTCGGTCAGCCAGGTGTCCAGCAGCTCGGCCGGCCGCGCGTTGAGCGCCGGGAAGGAGCCGACGATGCCGGCCTTGCACTGCGCCGCCACCAGTTTCGGGCCGCTGGCGATGAACATCGGCGAGGCGATGACGGGAAGGGTCAGGTTTTGCAGCACGGTAGGCAAGGCCATGTCGGACTCCGAATGATATGGTTGAAAACGATCAATCCATTATAAAACGAAAAAAGTACGATCGTGCGATAACTTCGCCTCTAGCCGTCGTTGAGTAAGTACCCACTCTCGATGCGGGCGCTGCAGGCCCGCACCAGCTGCCTGATAGTCCACTCGGCCGTTTCTTCCGGCGTCTTGTCCAGGTAGCGCCGGGAGGCGGCCTGGATGATGGGCAGCGAGGCGAACAGCGCAGGCAGCTCGTCCAGCGCCATGCGCTGGCGCTCCAGCAGCAGGAACTTGAGCAGCACCTTGACGGCGTATTCGGCGTTGCGTACCGGGTTGCCGGACAGGAAATCGAGGCGGGTGCGGGCGCGTTTCAGCGCCGCCGCCACGTCGGTGAACACGGCCCCGTGGCCCGGGATGACGGTGCGCACGTCCAGCGAGGCGATCAGGTCCAGCGTGGCACGTTCCTCGATGAAGCCGGACTCGCCGTCCAGCTCGGGGAAAATCACGCCGAAGCCGTTCTGCCACAGCGCGTCGGCCGAGATCAGGATGGCTTCCTGGGGGCAGTACAGCAGCAGCGAGTGCGCATCGTGGCCGGGCGCGCCCATCACCTGCCATTCCAGGTCGGCCATGGTGAGCTTGTCGCCCGGTGTGAGCACGCCGTCCGCGTTGAAGCGCTGGCATTGCTGGCCGGTGGCTTTGAAGCTGAGCTTTTCCTCGTCCCAGTGCCGCACATTGTCCAGCTCGGAAACCGGCACCAGGGTTTCGCTGCCATAGTGCGCCTGCAGGACGGCGTTGCCGCCGCAGTGGTCGGAATGCAGGTGGGTGTTGACGATGCGGTCCAGGCGGCGGCCCTTGAGGGCGTGGCGCACCAGATCCAGCGTTTGCGGCGCGTGGATCAGGTAGCCGCTGTCGACCAGCGTGGTCTCGTGGCGGCCCAGCATGAGCACGTTGTTGGACGAGAGCCAGCCACGTTCGAAGACGTGGACATTATCGGGCAATGCTTTCATTGTTACGTCTACTCAAAATCGATCAGCTGCTCGCGGCGGCGGATTTCGGCCCACACGGTGCGCTTGAAATCGTCGTCGGCGCGCGACCACTGGACGATCTCATCGATGGTGCGCATGCAGCCTTCGCAATAACCGGTGTCGCGGTTCATTTTGCACAGGCTGACGCAGGGGGATGGCACCGGGGAGGCCAGTTCGGGCGTGCCGGTGGGATTTTCAGTGCTCATTGCGCAGTTTTACGGGAAGAATGTGCGCATTTTACCGCGCCAGGCGTTCGACCAGTTCAATCCGGTTGCCAAAGGGGTCGAAGATGGTGGCGCGCAGTGCGCCCGGCACCGGCTCGTCGAAGCCGCCGTCCAGGCCGCGCTGCTTCAATTCCGCGAGATAGCCGGCCAGGTCGTCCACCAGCAGGGCGGGGTGGGCTTTCTTTGCCGGCAGGAAGTTGCTTTCTCCGCCCAGATGGATCTGCTGCTTGCCGGCGGCGAACCAGCAGCCGCCGCGCACGGCCAGGTTGGCCGGCTTTTCCAGCTCCTGCATGCCCAGAACATTGCCATAAAAATCACGCGCTGCATCTTCCGCGCCGACCGGGAGGGCCACCTGCACGTGGTCGAGTCCAATTATTTTTGCCATGGTTTTGCCGAGGTTTACCTATGTGAACATCCCTCAACCATACTCCAAGCCCGGAAAAGGCGCTTGCAATTAGAAGGTTCGGCCCTATACTACCATCCAGGTGGATGGCACACAGATGCCATCCGGAAGGAACAGGAGACTATGGCAACGCAAGAACTGAGATTGAAAACAAGCGATTCGGAAAAGATCACGATCAACCTGGGGCCGATCGACCTCGGGCAAATCGATTTGCTGGTGCAGGAAGGGTTCTACGCCAACCGCACCGATCTGATCCGCACCGCGATCCGCAACCAGCTGGCGCAGCATGCCGACGTGGTGAAGCAGACCGTCGCGCGCAAGAGCCTGGTACTGGGTATGCAGCACTACAGCCGGCAGGACCTGGAGCAGTTGCAGGCGGCCGGCGAGCGCTTGCGCATCCATGTGCTGGGACTGGCCAGCATTGCCAACGACGTGTCGGTGGAACTGGCACTGGCGACCATAGAATCGATATTCGTGCTGGGTGCATTGCACGCCAGCGCCGTATTGAAAACCGCGCTTGCAGGGCGCATTCATTAGCGCCGATTTGGCGCTTGAGGGGCAGGACATGAAATTGAATCATCAACTATTCAGCCAGATGCGAGCGGCCACGCAGCAATTGTTCGGTAAAGGACCAGGCAAGGGGGCGGCGGCGGCCACCGCCGCGATCCAGCAGGCGCTGGCCGGTCTGAACCTGGGCAGCCGCCGGCCCCAATCCGCGCCGGGAGCAGCGCCCGAAGCGCCGCCGATGCGCGACATCAATCCCCCCCCCGGCGCCGCGCGCGCCGACGCCACGCACGGCAGCGGCGCGGCGCCGCATGCCGATGCAGCAAGCTTTGCGCAGCCTTCGCGCAGTGGAGGCCAGCACGCTGGCCCACGCGGCGCTCACGCGGAAACCGAAGCAGCAGCGGGCCAGGCCTGGACGCCGCCGGCCATGCCGCAGATGCCGCCCAATGCGCAAGCTTTCGTCGAAGACTTGCTGGGCCAGCTGGGCGTCAATGGCGGCAAGCTGCCGCAAGGACTGGACCTCGGCAATTTCGAGATGCCGGATTTCGACCTGCCCGGCATGAAGGGCGGCAAACCGGCGCCGCTGCCGGAAGGGGCGCAATTCATCAGCGGCAGCTACACCAACCATGCCGGCACGCGCGGCTACAAGCTGTACATCCCCAGCACCTATCATGGCCAGGCCATGCCGCTGCTGGTGATGCTGCACGGCTGTACCCAGGATCCTGACGATTTCGCGGCCGGCACCCAGATGAACGCCGTGGCGGAGGAGAAGCAGTGCTTCGTGGTGTATCCCGCGCAGTCGCAGCAAGCCAACAACCACAAGTGCTGGAATTGGTTCAATGCGCTCGACCAGCAGCGCGGCCAGGGCGAACCGTCCATCATTGCCGGCATTGCGCAACAGGTGATCGCCGACTATCCGGTCGATGAACGCCAGGTATACGTGGCCGGCCTGTCGGCGGGCGGCGCGATGGCCGTGATCGCCGGCACGCTGTACCCGGACCTGTTCGCGGCCGTGGGTGTGCATTCGGGCCTGCCGTACGCGTCGGCGCAGGATCTGCCTTCGGCGCTGAGCGCCATGAAGCGCGGCGCATCGGGCAATGTAAACAAGGCGGCGCACACCGAGGGCGCCAGCCCGCCCATCATCGTGTTCCATGGCGACCAGGACCACACGGTCCATCCGCGCAACGGCGAGCAGGTGATGGAGCAGAAGCTGCGCGCGCACGGCCTGGCGCAGGCCAGGGCGGAAGCCGATGCGGGCAGCGTGCCGAATGGGCACCGCTACACCGTGACCACGCACCGTCACGAGGACGGCACGCCGCTGGGCGAGCATTGGGTGGTGCATGGCGCGGGCCATGCGTGGTCGGGCGGCAGTGCGGCGGGCAGCTATACCGACGGCAAAGGGCCGGACGCGAGCAGGGAGATGATGCGGTTTTTCCGTACCGTGGCAGGATAGGCGTTTGCCGCGGCGCTGGCGGGTTACGCTCCGCTAAGCCGCCCTGCGGTGGCGGCGCGGGCTTCACGCTCGGCGATGTGCTGCTTCAGGCACGCGGGGCACCAGCATGTGAGGTCCGTGCTGACGTCGGGCACGGGTACGGCCGGCGGCATGGCGGTGCACCAGCATGGGCCGCCATCGTTGCCGTCCACCATGGCGCAGCTGAAGGCAGCGCCGCAGCGCTTGCATACGCTCAAGGCTCGTCCCCGGGAAACACGCGCATGGCTTTGCGCAGGGTATCCATCTGGTTGTTGAAGCGGGTGCAGGCGCCGCACACCATCAGGTGCAGGCGCATGCGCGTGCGCTCGACCAGCGACAGTTCCCGGTCCATGCCTTCGGATACCAGGCGGTGCACTTCCCTGCAAGTTGGCTTCAGGCCGTCCTGACTCATCATCTCTCCGCTTTATCCCCGTGCGCCGAACCAGTTCAAGTCCAGGCATTCGCGCAGGCGCAAACGCGCCCGGTACAGCAGCACCCAGGCATTAGCCGAAGTAATCGTCAATTCCTTACAAATTTCTTCCGTCTCCAGTTCCAGCCACTCGCGCATCATGAATATGCGCGCATTCTTGGCGGGCAGCTTTTCCAGGCACACCTCCAACACCTTGAAAAAGTCCTTCTGCTCCAGTGTGCGGTCGGGATCGCCCCACTGGCGCGGCATGTCCACCGTATGGCCGTCGGCGGCGAACAGCGCGTCGATGGCATCGTCCTCGGACTGGTCCTCGGCAGTGTCGATCTGGCGTTCGCGGGTGGAAGCGCGCAGGTTGTCGATGATTTTGTACTTCAGGATGCCGGTGACATAGGTGCGCAGAGACGACTGGCCCTGAAAGCGTTCGGGCTGTTCCAGCACCGCGATCAGCGTGTCCTGCACCGCGTCTTCCGCCAGCGCCTGATTCCGCAATTGCAACAGTGCGAAGCGGACGAGCTGGGGCCGCATAGCCTCGAGCTGGCTATGGAGTGGTTGGGTGGTTGGCACGGTAGGATCCATTTTGGCCCAGCCTAGCGGAACGTCCCGGAAATTACAACAGCAAAAGGCCCTATAATGCGTGCTGGAAGCCAGCTTTTGACTTAAAATCGCTCACCTTTTTACCGGATTCGCCATGACCCAACTCACCAACCTGAACCTGGCCGTACCCCCTGACGACCTGACTGCGGTCTCGCCCGCAATCAAGGCACAGATCCTGGCCGAGGCGCTGCCCTACATCCGTAATTTCCATGGCAAGACCATCGTCATCAAATACGGCGGCAACGCGATGACCGACGAGCGCCTGAAACACGGCTTCGCGCGCGATGTGATCCTGTTGAAACTGGTGGGCATGAATCCGGTGGTGGTGCACGGCGGCGGTCCGCAGATCGACAACGCGCTCAAGAAAATCGGCAAGCAAGGCACCTTCGTGCAGGGCATGCGCATCACCGACGAAGAAACCATGGAAGTGGTGGAGTGGGTGCTGGGCGGCGAAGTGCAGCAGGACATCGTGATGCTGATTAACCACTACGGTGGCCAGGCAGTGGGCCTGACCGGCAAGGACGGCGGCTTGATCCGCGCGCGCAAGATGGCCATGCCCGACCGCGAGAATCCGGGCCAGTTCCTGGACATCGGCTTCGTCGGCGAGATCGACGCGATCAACCCGGCGGTGGTGAAAGCGCTGCAGGACGACGCCTTCATTCCAATTATTTCGCCGATCGGCTTCGGCCAGGATGGCCAGGCTTACAACATCAACGCCGACGTGGTGGCGGGCAAGATCGCGGAAATCCTGAAAGCCGAAAAGCTGATCATGATGACCAATATCGCCGGCGTGCAGGACAAGAACGGCAACCTGGTGACCGACCTGTCGGCGCGCGAGATCGACGAGATGTTCGCCGACGGCACCATCTCCGGCGGCATGCTGCCTAAAATTTCGTCAGCGCTGGACGCGGCGAAGTCCGGCGTGAACACGGTGCACATCATCGATGGCCGCATCGAGCATTCTTTGTTGCTCGAAGTCTTGACGGAACAGGCTTTTGGCACTATGATCCGGTCTCACTAAAGTTTTGGCGGTGCTGAAGACCACTTGCACCGCCGATGTGTATGCCCTTGTAGCTCAGTGGTAGAGCACTCCCTTGGTAAGGGAGAGGCCACGTGTTCAATCCACGTCAAGGGCACCATCCTTTCCTGCAGCACCCTCCCGTAGCACATCTCCTGCAGTACATCTCCTGCAGTACATCTCCCTTAGTAAATCCGCTCCACCGCAACGCCGCGCTGCTTCAGCAATTCCGGAACGCTGCCCGTGCCCACCAGGTGCAGGATGCCGATCGCCACCAGACTGTTCTTTTCGCGCGCCATCAGTTTCACCACATTGTCCGCCAGCGCGGGATTGCGCCCGTCCAGCAGCACCTTCTGCACGAAGCGGCCCGAGAAACTGTCGTCGCCGGCAGCCTTGCGCGCCAGCGCGTCCAGCGCGGCGACGTCGGCGTTGCGCCAGGCATTGGCGATCTCGCGCGCCTGCGCGGCCTGCTCCTGGTCCTCGATGGCGGCGATGCCTTCCTGCAGGAACAGCGACTGTTCGGCCATGGTCATGCGGTTGAACAGCGCCATCTGGCCCGCCACCGACTCCAGTTCCACCACGCGCAGCTTGCGCGCGCGCGCCTGCTGCGACAGCCAGGCGTCCACCGCCAGGCCGGCCTCATAACCCTGCGCGGCGAATTCGCTGACGGTGAGCAGGCTGGCCAGCATCCAGGGCTTCATCGCCGCCACCGCCTCGTCGGCGATGGCGTAGCGGCGCAGCAGGCGCTCCAGGCGCGGCCGGTACGGCGCGGGCAGCTCGGCGGCGGCCGGGCCGCGGCCGCGCTGGTAGAGCCCGTGCTCGCGCACCGCGTGGCCGATCTTGGCAGGGTCGCCCAGCGGATCGACTTCCAGCGCCAGCACCGTGGCCTGCTGCAAAGCCTGCATCACGCGCGGCTCGAGCGGATAGAAATCGGCCGCACCGACATGGATGGTGCCAAACAGGTAAGCTGTATGTCCGCCCTGCTCCAGCTTGAACAGCGCGCCGCGGTTGGGGACGGCGATTTGCGGCGCCGGCGCCTCCGCCTGGGCCAGCCCAAAGGCCAGCAGGAAGAGACTGCAAAACATCACTATAATCTGGCGTCGCATGTTTACCTTTTGTACTGAGCTTAGCTGTGAATAATAAACCTTCCACCAGGGCACCTGTGTGGCTGTTTGATCTGGACAATACGCTGCACAACGCGTCGCATGCCATTTTCCCGGCCATTACCGCCAACATGAACGCCTACATCGCGCGCGTGCTGGGCAAGGAAGGCACGCCGGCCGGCGCGGATGAGGTCAACGCAGCGCGCAAGCTGTACTGGCAGCGCTACGGCGCTACCCTGCTGGGCCTGGTGAAGCACCACGGCGTACGCTCCGAGCACTTCCTGCACGAGACCCACAACATGCCCGGCCTGGCGCACATGATACGGGCCGAGAAGGGCCTGGGCCGTTTGCTGCGCGCCCTGCCCGGCCGCAAGGTCTTGCTGACCAACGCGCCGCACCGCTATTCCGCCATGGTGCTGCGGCACATGGGGCTGCACCGCCACTTCTCGCACCACATCGCGATCGAATCGATGCGCGTGCACCGCCAGCTGCGGCCCAAGCCATCGCGCCTGATGCTGCGCAAGCTGATGCGTAAACAGGGCCTGACGCCGGGCCGCTGCATCCTGGTGGAGGACACGCTGGCCAACTTGCGTACCGCGCACGGCATGGGCATGCGCACCGCGTGGGTGACGCAATACCTGAAAATGGCCGACCCTATCGGCGCGGCCCACGTGCCGAAAAGACTTATTCGCCCCGCTTGGGTCGATGTCAAAGTAAAATCCGTAAGGCATCTGCCTGCGCGCCTGTCCCGGTTGCGCTGACTCTTTTTCATCCCGCTTTCTTACCAACCGTCGAGATCCCATGGCAAGCACACCGCCAGGCCAACGCAGGCAACAAATTCTGGAAGCTCTGGCCGAGATGCTGGAGCAGCCCAAAGGCGACAAGATCACCACCGCCGCGCTGGCCCGTAAACTGGAATTTTCAGAAGCGGCCCTGTACCGCCATTTCGCCAGCAAGGCGCAAATGTTCGAAGGGCTGATCGAGTTTATCGAGGCCACCGTGTTCGGCCTGATCAACCAGATCGCGGAACGCGAGGAGGACGGCATGGCGCAGGCACGCGGCATCGTCGGCATGCTGCTGCAGTTCGCCAGCAGCAATCCGGGCATGACGCGGGTGCTGATCGGCGACGCGCTGGTGAACGAGGACGAGCGCCTGCAGCAGCGCATGAACCAGTTTTATGACCGCGTGGAGCTGGCGCTCAAGCAGGCCTTGCGCCTGGCAGCCAGCACCGGCCATGGCCACGAGGCCGACGTCGCCGCACGCGCGGCCATGCTGGTAAGCTATGTGGCGGGCCGCTGGCACCGCTACGCCAAGAGCGGCTTCAGGCTGAATCCGGCGCAGGACGCGGCGTTGCAGATCTCCCTGCTGCTGAGCTGAGTAAGGGAACGGGCAAGAACATGCGTATTGAACCGAGTGTGCAGTGCTTCGCATTGCTGGACGATGCCAGCCCGGACGGCATGGCCACGGCGCGCTCGCGCCTGTACACCAGCCATGCTGCCACCTTGCGCTGCCACGACCTGGCCGGCTGGCACCGCATCCTCGAGCAGATGGAGACCGCGCTGGGCAACGGCCAGCATGCAGTCACCTTGTGCGCCTACGAGCTGGGTGCGCATATCGCCGGCATGCCGGCGCAGCAGCAGCAGCAGCAGCAGCAGCCCGGCGCGCCGCTGGCGCAGATCCTGATCTTCAACCGTTGCGACCTGCTGTCGCAAGCCGAAGTGGCGGCCTGGCTGGCCGCCTGCTCGGAAGCCGACGAAACGCCGGCCGGCATCGCCGGCGTGCGCGCCAATGTCGGCCAGGACCAATTTACCGATGCCATCAACCGCATCCGCGAGTACATTGCGGCGGGCGACACCTACCAGGTGAACTACACCTACCGCCTGCGCTTCGACACCTTCGGCTCCATCTTCGGCCTGTACGAACGCCTGCGCGCGCGCCAGCCGGTGCCCTACGGCGCATTGGTGGCGCTGGAGGACGGCACGGCGGTGCTGTCGCTGTCGCCCGAACTGTTCGTGCGCCACGCCGACGGCGAACTGACCGCACGCCCGATGAAGGGCACGGCCCCCGCAGCGGCGGGCAACGACGAGGCCGAGAACGCGCAGCGCGCGGCGGCGCTGGCGGCGGACGCCAAGAACCGCGCGGAAAACCTGATGATCGTGGACCTGCTGCGCAACGACATAGGCCGCATCGCGCAGACCGGCACGGTGGAAGTGCCGGCGCTGTTCGAAGTGCGGCGCTACAGCAGCGTGCTGCAGATGACCTCCACCGTGCGCGCCAGGCTGCGCGACGGCGTGGACATGGCCGGCATCTTCCACGCGCTCTATCCCTGCGGCTCCATCACGGGCGCCCCCAAACGCCGCACCATGGAGATCATCGCGGAACTGGAGCCGGCGCCGCGCGGCCTGTACACCGGCGCCATCGGCTGGTTCCAGCCGTCCGACCACGGCGTGGGCGACTTTTGCCTGTCGGTGCCGATCCGCACCCTGGCGCTGCAAGCGCCGGTGAATGGCGTCCGGGCCGGAGAAATGGGCGTTGGCGCCGGCATCGTCTACGACAGCGAAGCGAACGACGAATTCGCAGAGTGCCAGCTGAAGGCGCGCTTCCTGACCGGCCTGACCAACGATTTCGAACTGTTCGAAACCATGTATGCCACGCGCGAACAAGGTGCGCGCAATCTTGAGCGGCATTTGCAGCGCCTGTCCGCATCCGCGCGCTACTTCGGCTTCGCCTACAACGACGGCGCCGCGCGCGCCTACGTCGCCATGGCCTGCAATATGATGGCGCCCGCCACGCCAACGCGCTTGCGCCTGGCGCTGAACCAGGCCGGCGCTTTCGCCGTGCAGCAAGGCGTGCTGGCGCCGCTGGCCGAGCCGGTGCGCGTGCTGCTGTCCGACGACGCCACCGACAGCGGCGACCTGTTCCTGCGCCACAAGACCAACCTGCGCGCCCGCTACGACGCCGCCTGGCGCGCGGCCGAGGCGCAGGGCGCATTCGACATGCTGTTCTTCAATGAGCGCGGCGAGTTGGCCGAAGGCGGCCGCAGCAGCGTGTTCGTCAAGCTGGATGGCCGCTGGTACACGCCACCGCTGGCAAGCGGCCTGCTGCCCGGCGTGATGCGCGCGGCCATGCTGGACGATCCGGCCTGGAACGCCAGCGAACGCGTAATCACGCGCGCCATGCTGGCGCAGGCCGAAGACATCATGATCTGCAACGCCCTGCGCGGCGCGGTGCGCGCGGTCCTGTAAGCGCTCCCTGTAAGCATTCCTCGTTTCGCCGCAGCCCGAAGCGAGGCTGCAGCCGCCGCCGTACAGTGAGCGCCATCGATCACTGCGCGGAACAAACATGGAACTGATACGCTACCTGGAAACAAATTATCTCAGCGAGGAACAGTTGCTCTCGGCAAGCGGCCTGGACGCGGCCGGACTGATGGACCTGCAAGCGCGCAAGCTGATGCCGCGGCCTTCTTACACGCTGCAACTGGGTGTCGCCTGCGATTCCTGTTTCGGCGCGCATACGGAACAAAGCGGCGCGCGCTACTACGCGCAAGGCTGCGTAGCGTGGATCGGCGCGGTGCGCGCGCTGGCGCACGAAGAGGATGGCTTCAGGCTGTTTGCCGGGCGCTATCTGGCACGGCTGGAAGCGCTGGGCGGCGCGGCGCACCGGCCGGACCTGCGCGACGAATGGCGCCACTTCCTGAACGGCACCTACGGGCTGTGCACGCGCTCCGGACTGCCGGAGGACATCGCGGCCAAGGAGCTGGCCGCCGCCACCATCCGCAGCCTGTCGGCGGACGGCGTGGCCGAGCTGACAGGTGCGCAGCACGAGCGGCTGGTGGCGGCCATAGCCCTGCTGGACCTGGCCAGCTCGCCATTCGCCCCGCATGAACGCGCGCGCAGCTCGCGACACACACTAATCGACACGCTGCGTGCGCAGCTGGCCGCTACAAATCGATGATCATCTCGAAGCCGCCCCAGAACATGCGCTTGCCGTCGAACGGCAAGCTCTCCGGCTTCATCCAGTCGGCCAGGCGGGGGTCCTTCATCACCTTCTCGTTGACCTCGTCCCGCTTGGCGCGGGACTCATAAATAATCCACGAGAACACCACCGTTTCGCCCTCCTCCAGCTTCACGGCTTGCGGGAACGAAGTGTGCTCGCCCGGCTTCACATCGTCGCCCACGCACTCGCGATATTCGAGCGCGCCATACTCGCGCCAGATGGCGCCGCAAGCGTTGGACATCTTCTTGTACGCGTCCATATTGTTCAACGGTACCGGCAAAACAAATCCATCGACATAAGGCATGGCTGTCTCCTTCGGGGGGTTGTGAACTTCCCAGATTAGGCCAAGCCCGCGTGCAACACAAGGCGCGCACGATAGCGCGGGATCAAAGGCGGTGCGGCTAAACGATGGCAGCGAAGCGGCGGCGGTAGGCGCCGGGGCTGGTGGCGGCAAGGCGGCGGAAGTGGTGGCGCAGCGACTCTTCGGAACCGAAGCCGGCGCGCTCGGCCACTTGCGCCAAGGGCACATCGGCCGCTTCCAGCAGGTCCTTGGCGATGGCGATGCGTTCGCGCGTGAGCCATTCGGCCGGCCCCATGCCGGTTGCATCCTGGAACTGGCGTTGCAGGGTGCGCGCGCTCATGGCCGCTTGCGCGGCCATCGATTTGACGGTGTGCGGCTGGGCCGGGTTGGCGCGCAGCCAGTCCATCAGGCGCGACAGGCGGCCCTGCTCGTCGTGCGCCATGGGGCGCGGCAGGAACTGGGCCTGGCCCCCCTCCCGGTGCGGCGCCACCACCAGGCGCTGCGCCACCAGGTTGCCGACGCGCGCGCCGTGGTCGCGCCGCACCAGGTGCAGCAGCATATCGATGCCGGCGGCGGAGCCGGCCGAGGTGATGATTTGGCCCTGGTCGACGTACAGGTCGTCCGGCCGCACCACCACGCGCGGGTGGCGGCGCGCCAGGCGCTCGGTATAGCGCCAGTGGGTGGTGGCGCGCAGGCCGTCCAGCACCCCGGCGGCGGCCAGCACAAACACGCCGGAGCAGATCGAGCACAGGCGCGCGCCGCGCGCATGGGCGGCGCGGATGGCGTCCAGCAGCGCTGGCGGCGGCGCTTCGTCGGCATCGCGCCAGCCGGGGATGACGATGGTGTCGGCCAGCGCCAGCAGTTCCGGCTGGTAAGGCGCCTGCACGGTGATGCCGCCCGCTGCGCGGATGGGGCCGGGCTCCACTGCGCACACCTTGAAGTCGTACCAGTCCACGCCCAGTTCAGGGCGCTCCAGCGCGAACAGTTCGACCACGCAGCCGAACTCGAAGGTGCACAGCCGGTCATAGGCCAGCGCGACGACAAGATGCTTTCTCATGGCGCAATCTTACTGCATATTGGCATATGCGCCACTGCCGGGCGCCGCCGGCAACTTCGATAATGGCCTCACCGCAACCAACAAGGAGTCCGTTATGTCGTTCGTCACCGAAACCGCCGCCGCCCCCAGCCGGCTCGCCCTGGCGCATTTTGAAGCGCAATTCAGATTCGAAACCGACTGCTGGGACGTGCACGACGCGCTCAGTACCGGGAAGCAGGATTTCGTACTGCTGGACGTGCGCGGCAGCGAAAAATACGCAGCCGGCCATGTGCCGGGCGCGGTGGACCTGGCGCACCGCAAGATCATCGGCTCGAAGATGGCGGCCTACCCGGACGGCACCTTGTTCGTGGTCTATTGCGCCGGGCCGCACTGCAACGGCGCCGCGCGGGCCGCCATCCGCCTGGCCAGGCTGGGCCTGCCCGTCAAACTGATGACAGGCGGCATCACCGGATGGCTGGATGAAGGTTTTTCGCTGGAGCGCTCCGCCCTCCCCGCCGCCGCGTAATTCCATGCGGGCCGCAGGGAGCCCACAACAAGACTACAGCCAGGCCAGCAGATGCATGGCGACTTGCGGGGCGTCCAGCAGTTCCATGTGGTTGACGCCGTACACGGTCGCCTGCCGTTCGGCGGGGATGTCGAGGCTGCGCTGCGGGTCAGGGTGCCGGCCGAGGGCGCTGGCCAGGGGGACCAGGCCGTCGCCCGCCAGCCGGCCGCTGAGCTGGTCCGCATCCTTGCCGATGGTGGCGGCGACGGCGTAGCAGGCCACGCCGGCTGGCAGCGGCACCGGTGCCGGCGGCGCGCCGCCGTGGGCAAAACGGTCGCGGCCGGCCCAGTCATCATCCAGCAAGCTGCCGTGGCGCAGGTCGGTGATGCCGGCGCTGCGCAGCTTGGCCAAGCGGGTGAAGGGCGCGGTGTAGGGCGTGAGTTCGGTCAGCAGGTGCACCCAGTTGCCGCCGCGCTCCAGCGGCGCGCCGTGGTGCGGCGAACCGAGGAAGACCAGCTTGCTCAGCCGCGCCAGCCAGCGGTGGCCGGCCTGCGCGCCGTAGTGACAGGCGCTGCGCGCCACCAGGCCGCCCATGCTGTGGCCGACGATCACCAGTTCTGCCACCGGCACTGGCCATTGCGCCAGCAGCGCTTCCAGCTTGTGGGCGAATTCGTCGCCGTTTTCGGAGATGTGGCGGCCGGTGTTGTAATGCAAATAGACGGGCGTATAGCCCCGTTCGCGCTCCAGCAGGGCGCCGTGGTCGTGGCTGTTGCGCCGCCATTGCAAGTCGTTCATGCACAGGCCGTGCGCCAGCACCAGGACACGGCTGCTCCACGCAGTTGCAGCCGCGCCCGGAGCGTCCGGCAAGGCCAGGAGCACGCCGGCGCGGCGCAACTGCATGGGGATGGCGAGAGGATTGTTGTCGCGCGCAAGCTGGTCGCCCAGCACGCCGTTCAGCGCGGCCAGGACGGCTTCCCGCCCGGACCAGCCGCTACGCTCGCCCAGCAGGGGCTGCAGGCGCGCCAGGGTGCGCTCCAGGCCGCCGCCGGCCAGTCCGGCCACGCCGCGCACGCTGCGGTAGACCAGCGCGCTTGCCCGCGCCAGCGGCCGGCCCACAGGCGCGGCGATATTGCCCAGCACGGCCATGTGCAGCGTCTCCGCCAGCTCGGCCACGCCGCCTACCGCGCTTGCCGCCAGGCGGGTTGCGCCGATCAGGTCGGCCACGCGGGACGATCCGGACGGCGCCACGGGCCGGACACGCGCCGCCGGGGCTGCCTTGGCCGGCTTGGCTGGCTTGGCGGCCATGGCGCGGGCCGCTTAGCCGCCCAGCGCCTTTTCCACCGCGCCGACCAGCTGCTTGTCTTCCGGCGTGACCTTGCTCGGGAAGCTCTCCACCACTTTGCCGTTGCGATCGATCAGGTACTTGTGGAAGTTCCAGACCGGGCTCTTGCCGGTGGCTTTGATCAGGCTGGCGTACAAGGGATTGGCGGCCGTGCCGGACACCACTGTCTTGGCGAACATCGGGAACTTCACGCCATAGGTGTTGTAGCACAGGTCGGCAATTTCCTTGGCCGAACCCGGTTCCTGCTTGCCGAAGTCGTTCGACGGGAAGCCCAGCACCACCAGGCCCTTGCCGCTGTATTTGCCGTACAGCGCTTCCAGCCCCTCGTACTGCTTGGTGTAGCCGCAATAGCTGGCGGTATTGACCACCAGAATCACTTTGCCGGCGTACTGGCACAGGTCCTGCGGCGCCTCGTCCTGCAGGCGGTTGAACGACTGTTTCAGGATGGCCGGGCAGCTGGCGGCCGGTGCTGCAGCCGGCGCGGCGGCGGGAGCCGCCGGTTGCGCAGCGGCGGCAACGCATGCGAGCAGTCCCAGCGAGGACACAAAGGCGAAGGCGGCAGGTTTCTTGGACATGGTGGGTGCGCAATCTGATAAAAAAATCCATTCTATGCCAAAGCCATAAGCGCCGCACTATTGATGCAGATTAAACCCATGCCTGCGCCGCGCCAGCAAAATGGCCGTCTACTTTGCCATCGACGAGCTTTCCCATGCATCGCCTCCCCCGCTCACGCCGCGTATTGCACGTGGCGGTCCTGCTGGCACTGATCGGCATCGCGCTGCTACTGCTGCCGCTGCGCGCCCAGTTGCCCGGACTGCCGGCCATGCAGGCCTCCGACGTGTCGGTGTCGGGCCTGTCCTCCGGCGGCTACATGGCGGTCCAGTATGGCGTAGCCTATTCCGCCAGCGTGAAGGGGGCAGGCGTGGTGGCGGGCGGTCCCTACAGCTGCTCGCGCGGCAGCGTGGACACCGCCACCACCCTGTGCAGCTGCACCGGCCTCGGCATGTGCCGGGTCAGCCCCGGCGGCACCAATGTGGCCGCGCTGGCCGCCCTCACCGAGCAATATGCCGCCGCCCGCAGCATCGATCCGGTTTCCAACCTTGCCGGCCAGCGCATCTGGCTGTTTTCCGGCACCGCCGACACCGTCGTGCCGCAAGCGGTCATGAACGACCTGCACGGCTACTACCGGCGCTTCATGGGGGCCGACAACATCAGCTACCGCAAGGACGTTGCCGCCCAGCATGCCATGCCCACCGACAGCGCCGGCAACGCCTGCGCCAGCCTGGGCTCGCCCTACATCAACAACTGCGGCGTCGACGCCGCCGGCCAGCTGCTGCAGTGGATTTACCCCGGCCTGGCGCCGCGCAGCGCCAGCGCCCCGGCCGGCCGCTTGCTGGAATTCGACCAGGGCCAATACCTGGCCGACCCCACCGCGCACGGCATGGCCGCCAGCGGCTTCCTGTACATCCCGCCCGCCTGCGACGGCGGCGGCAGCCAGGGCTGCAAGCTGCACGTGGCTTTCCACGGCTGCAAGCAGGACGCGCGCAGCATCGGCGATAAATTCATCCGCGACACCGGCTACCTGCGCTGGGCCGACAGCAACCGCATCCTGGTGCTGTTCCCGCAAGCGGCGCCGGTATTTCCGCTGGCCAACCCGAACGCCTGCTGGGACTGGTTCAACTACGACGACGCCAATTTCGCCCGCAAGAACGGCCGCCAGATGGCTGCCGTGAAGGCCATGGCGGACCGGCTGACCGGCGGCGGCGCCGCG
Organism: Massilia sp. NBRC 108631; assembly: GCF_059704565.1. NCBI lineage: Bacteria > Pseudomonadati > Pseudomonadota > Betaproteobacteria > Burkholderiales > Oxalobacteraceae > Massilia > Massilia sp. NBRC 108631. The sequence continues at coordinate 6,431 of NZ_BAAKJE010000075.1, read as the reverse complement.
CCGCCGCCGCCCGGCGACGCGGTCTGCTTCACCGCCAGCAATCCCGACCATGTGCTCGCCGGCCGCGCCTACGAGCGTTTCTTCTTCGCGTATGCGCAGGGATCAGGCCAGAGCATGGGCCTGAACAGCCTGTTCGTGCGCACCACGCTGCGGCGCACCGCGCCCAGCCATTTCGTCGTAGGCAGTTGCCCATAGGAGATCGCCATGTTTCCCCTGTTCTGGAATCTATCGCCGCAGTTTTTCCTGCCGTGGAGCGGCAGTGTAAGGCAGGACATCGAGCTGGACCGGTTTTTCAACGCGATCCCGCGCTCGGCCGGCGATGGCGACATCGAGGAAGCGGCGTTCAAGCGCGCGTCCTATGGCAGCCAGCTGGGCTGGATCACGGAAGTGCTGCTGGAAACCATGAAGGATGTGCCGGCGGACGAGAAAAGTCCGCTCGGCAAGCTGCGCCTGGCCAACGCCGACATCCAGCGCATGAAGCTGCAGCGACGCTACCTGGCGCCGGGAGAGCTGAGCGGCGAACTGATCGCCGACTATCTGCGCACGCTGCGCACCCAGGACCGCGCGCGCTATGAAGCGGTAAGCCAGCAGTTGCTGCACTTGCTGCAGCCGGCGGCGAGCGCCGCGCCCGCCACCGTCATGCCGGACGCTTAAATGCCGCCCAGGCAGATGTACTTGATGACCAGGTAGTCTTCCATGCCGTACACCGACCCTTCGCGGCCCAGGCCGGATTGCTTGACGCCGCCGAAGGGCGCGATTTCATTGGAAATCAAGCCGGTGTTCACGCCCACCATGCCCGATTCCAGTCCTTCCGCCACGCGCCAGATGCGGCCGATGTCGCGCGAGTAGAAATAGCTGGCCAGGCCGAACTCGGTGCTGTTGGCCAGCGCCACGGCTTCGTCGTCGGTGTGGAAACGGAACAGCGGCGCCAGCGGGCCGAAGGTTTCCTCGTCGGACACGCGCATGGTCGGCGTCACGTCGGCGATCACGGTCGGCTCGAAGAAGCTGTGGCCCAGCGCGTGGCGCTTGCCGCCCAACAACAGGCGGCCGCCCTTGGCCAGCGCGTCGGCCACGTGCTCTTCCACCTTCTGCACGGCCTTGCCGTCGATCAGCGGGCCTTGCGTCACGCCCGGCTCGGTGCCCGCGCCCACTTTCAGCTTGGACACGGCCGCCACGAACTTCTCGGCGAAGGCTTCATACACGCCGTCCTGCACGTAGATGCGGTTGGCGCAGACGCAAGTCTGGCCGGCGTTGCGGTACTTGGAGGCGATGGCGCCTTCCACCGCCGCGTCCAGGTCGGCGTCGTCGAACACGATGAAGGGCGCGTTGCCGCCCAGCTCCAGCGACAATTTCTTGATCGTGGGCGCGCACTGCTCCATCAGCAGGCGGCCCACCCCGGTCGAGCCGGTGAAGGTCAGCTTGCGCACGATGGGGTTGCCGGTCATTTCAGCGCCGATTTCACGCGGCGAACCGGTCACCACGCTGAACACCCCCGGCGGCACGCCGGCGCGCTCGGCCAGCACGGCCAGCGCCAGCGCCGAGAACGGCGTCGCTTCGGCCGGCTTCAGCACCATGGGGCAGCCCGCCGCCAGCGCCGGGCCGGCCTTGCGGGTGATCATGGCGGCCGGGAAGTTCCACGGCGTGATGGCGGCGCATACGCCGATCGGCTCCTTGGTGACGATCAGGCGGCGGTCCGGCCATGGCGACGCCAGGGTGTCGCCGGCGACGCGCTTGCCCTCTTCGGCGAACCATTCGATGAAGGAGGCGCCGAAGATCACCTCGCCCTTGGACTCGGCCAGCGGCTTGCCCTGCTCGGTGGTCATCAGCAGTGCCAGGTCGTCCACGTTCTCCACGATCAGGTCGGACCATTTGCGCAGCACGGCGGCGCGCTCCTTGGCGGTTTTCTTGCGCCAGGCCGGCCAGGCGGCGTTGGCCGCTTCGATGGCACGGCGCGTTTCGGCGGCGCCGCAGTCCGGAATGGTGCCGATCTGTTCGCCGTTGGCGGGGTTGGTCACTGCGTGCGTCTTGCCGCTGTCGGCATCGGTCCACTCGCCGTTGATGTAGGCTTGCTGGCGCAGCAGGGTGGGATCTTTCAATTGCATAGCGGGTCTCCGTGCATAGTGAATATCATTGCCTACTATGCCACAGAGCCGGCGCGCGTGCAGGAAGCCGGCGCTTACTTGATCTTCAGCGCCAGCAGGGCCGGGTCGGGCTTGGGCCAGGCCAGCTTCAGGCTATCCAGCGTCTCCAGCAGCAGCGAGGCGATGGCCAGGTTGCGGTGCGGCTTGGAGTCGGCCGGAACCACGTACCAGGGCGCGTGATCGGCGTCAGTGGCCCGCATGGCGTCCTCGTAGGCGCGCTGGAACGCGGTCCACTTCTTGCGCTGCTCGAAATCGGCCGGGTCCAGCTTCCACTGCTTGGCAGGGTCGTCCAGGCGCGCCTGCAGCCGCGCGCGCTGCTCGTCCTTGGAGATGTGCAGGAAGACCTTGATGATGGTGGTGCCGGTTTCGGCCAGCATGCGCTCGAAATCGCGGATATGGGCGTAGCGGCGCTTGCATTCCTTGGCGTCTACCATGCCCAGCACGCGGGTGATCAGCACATCCTCGTAGTGGCTGCGGTTGAACACCACCATCTCCCCTTTGGCGGGCGCTTGGCGGTGCACGCGCCACAGGAAGTCGTGGCCGGCCTCGATCTCCGTCGGCGCCTTGAAGGACACGGCACGCAAGCCGACCGGGTTGATGGCGCCGAACAGGCTGCGGATGGCGCCGTCCTTGCCGGAAGTGTCCATGCCCTGCAGCACCAGCAGCACCTTGTGCTTGCCCTGCGCGTGCAGCATGGGCTGCAGTTCGGCGATGCGCTCCAGCAGGCGCTGGGCGGCGTCCTTGGTGTCCTGCTTGTCCGCATTTCCCTTGTCCAGGGGCTGGCGCGCGGCGTCGGCATCGCGCAGCTTCACATCGGTGGCAAGACGAAAAAGTTCGCGGGCTTTCATGGCGAGGCCTCTTTATGCTGAAGCCGCCAGACTAGCAGATCGGCGCTCAGGTCCGCGCCGGATAGCGCAGCGCGGCCACTTCGCGCACGGTGGCCAGCATGGCCTCGGCGCCCGGCGACAGCTGGTGCTGGCGGCGCGTGACGATCCCATACAAATCCATGCGCAGGCCCAGCTCATACGGCAGCACCACCAGCAGCCCCGCGTCCAGATAGGGCCGCACCAGCTCCTCCGGCAAGGCCGCCACCATGCGGCTGCCGCTGAGCAGGTTGGTCACCACCGGCAGCGCCAGCGTCTCCACCGTTTCCGACGGCGGCTCCAGGCCCTGCGACAGGAACAGGGCGGTGAGGCGGTCGCGCAGGATGCTGCCGGCCGGCGGCAGGACCCAGCCTTCGCGCGACAAATCCGCCAGCTGCAGGTCCTTGCGGCCGGCCAGCGGATGGCCCGCGCCGGCGATCACGCTGTGCGGTTCGTCCGTCAGCGGCTCGAAATTCAGTTCGGCGGTCAGCGCCGTGTCCAGGATGCGGCCGATCACCAGGTCCAGTTCGCCGGCGCGCAGGCGCTCCGCCAGCACCTTGCTGGTGTCGACCGTGATGGCCACCTGCAAGCGCGCGTTGCGGCTCTTGATCAATTTCACGGCGTCCGTCACCAGCCCAGCCGACGGTGTCAGCACGGTGCCCAGCGCCACCCGGCCGCTCAAGCCGGACAGCAGCTCCATCACTTCCTGGTGGGCCGCGTCCATCTCGGCCAGCGCCGCGCTGGCGCGCCGTATCATCACTTCGCCGTACCAGGTCGGCACCACGCCGCGCGGCAGGCGCTCGAATAGCTGGACGTTGAGGGCGTGTTCAAGCTCGCCCAGCAGCTTGGAAGCGGCGGGTTGCGTCAGGTTGGCGGCTTGTGCGGCGTGCAGGATGGAGCCATGCCGGCCCAGTTCTACCAACAGAACCAGGTGGCGCGTCTTCAGGTGTGAACGGACAAATCGGTCGGAGCGTGGATCGGGCATGCAGGCCTATGGCGGCAAAAAGTCATCAGTCATGATAGATCTGTGACCTTCCACCGTCAATCAGGATGTCCGTGGCGTTGATAAAACGGGCCTCGTCGCTGGCCAGGAACAACGCCGTGTAAGCCACTTCGCGCGGTTCGCCGATGCGCCGGCAAGGCAGCAGGGCCGCCTGCCTGGCGCGTTCGGCCTGCGGGTCGGGGCAGGAATCCAGCCAGGCCACGACGTTCTCCGTCATGACCAGGCCCGGTGAAATCGAGTTTACGCGGATGCCGCGCGCGGCGTACTCAATCCCCAGCGAGCGGGTAAGGCCGATCAGCGCGTGCTTGGCCACCGGGTAGGGGAAGGAGCCCGGGATGATCTTGTGGCCGTGCACCGAGGCGATGTTGACCACGCTGCCGCCGCCCTGCGCCAGCATGTGCGGCAGCGCAGCACGGGTGGCGTTCCAGGCGCCTTCCAGGTCCACCGCAAAGCAGCGCTGCCACTGGTCTTCGCTCATTTCCAGCGGGTCGGTGAACATATTCATGCCCGCGTTGTTTACGACAATATCGATGCGGCCGAAGCGGGCCACCGCCTGCCCGGCCAGCGCCTGCATGGCGGCCTTGTCGGACACGTCGCCCTGCACGAACAGCGTGCGCGCCGGATCCAGCTGCGCGCGCATGGCGGCGGCGGCATCGTCGTCGCGGTGGCTGTTGAGCACCACCAGCGCGCCCTCCTGCGCGAACAGGCGCGCCACCGCCGCTCCGATGCCCAGCGTGGAGCCGGTGACGATGGCGACCTTGTCCTGGACCCTGCCCTGTATGCGGGAAGCCATGGCCGCCGCTTAGTCGCGGTGGCCGCTGGCGCCGCGCGTCTTGAGCTGGTCCAGCAGCACGGCGGCCAGCAGGATCAGGCCGCGCACCAGGTACTGGTAGAACGCGTCCACGTTCATCAGGTTCATGACGTTTTCCACGGTGCCCATGATCAGCACGCCCACCAGCACGCCGATGATGCGCGCTTTGCCGCCCTGCAGGGATACGCCGCCCAGCACGCAGGCCGAAATCACATCGAGCTCGAAACCCTGCGCCGCGTTGGGCTGGCCGCTGGTGATGCGCGAGGCCAGGATAAGGCCCGCCATCGCGGTGACCAGGCCTTGCAGCAGGAAGATCCATACGCGCAGCTTCTCCACCTTCACCCCCGCCAGGCGCGCCGCCTCCGGGTTGCCGCCCACGGCCAGCGTGTTGCGGCCGAACACGGTGTGGTTCAGCAGCACGCCGAAGATCAGGAAGCAGGCCGCCACCACCAGCACCGGCAACGGCATGCCGAACACGCGCGCGTCGCCGAAACTGATGAAGGTTTCATCGGCGATGCCCACCGCCTGGCCTTGCGAGGCGATGAAGGCCAGGCCGCGCACCATCAGCATGGTGGCCAGCGTGGCGATCAGCGCGTTGATGCGCAGGTAGGCGATCAGCACGCCGTTGCCGGCGCCGATCAGGGCGCCGGCCAGCAGGCCGCCGCCGACGGCGACCACCACGCTGCCGGTGCGTTCCAGCAGCATGGCGCCCAGCACGCCGGAGAAGGCGATGGTGGAGCCGACCGACAGGTCGAAGTCGCGCGAGGCCAGGCACAACATCATGGTGCAGGCCACCATGCCGATCTGCGCCACCGACAGCATCAGGCCGACCACGTTCCCGGCCGAGAAGAAGTTTTCAACCGTCAGCGCCAGCACGGTGAACAGGGCGATGTACAGCAGGGGCATGCTGTAGTCGGCCAGCCAGGCGTGCTTGCGGTGGCTGGCTGCGACGGCAGGCGCGGCAGCGGTGGCTGGAGCTGCCGCGGAGGCTGGCGCATCCGGCGCGGCGGATGGGGGGGAACTGAGGCTGTTCATTGCAAACTCCGGGATGGGGTGTTGTCGGTGGTGTCCACTGCGTCGGGCAGCGCCAGGCGCAGCACGGCGGTTTCGCTGGCGTCGGCGCGGGACAGTTCGCCGCTGATGCGGCCTTCGCGCATGACCAGCACGCGGTCGGCCACGCCCAGCACTTCCGGCAGGTCGCTGGAGATGACGATGACGCAGCAGCCGCGTTCGGCCACTTCATGGATGATGCGGTAGATCTCGTTGCGCGCGCCGACGTCGATGCCGCGCGTGGGCTCGTCCAGGATCAGCACTTTCAGGTCCGGCTCGGCCAGCCAGCGCGCCAGGATCACCTTCTGCTGGTTGCCGCCGGAGAGCAGGCGGATTTCCTGCTCGCGGCTGGGGGTCTTGATGCGCAGGCGGCGGATGAAATCGTCGGCCCGCGCCGCCTCCTGCTTGTGGCGCAGGAACAGGCCGCCCAGCAGGTTGTTGCGGCGGCAGCTGATGTTGATGTTCTCGGCCACCGAGGCGCGCGCCAGGATGCCCTGTTCCTTGCGGTCCTCCGGGCACAGCACGATGCCGGCCGCGATGGCGGCCGACGGGCCGCCGGCGGG